>DASCSU010000114.1:0-5107 GCA_034399495.1 Candidatus Thalassarchaeaceae archaeon | reverse complement strand
CCTTGTGCAAGTAAGCAAGCACCAAGTCTTGTAAGGGCGACTTCATTTTCTGGTTGTTCATTAAGCACAGCCCGAATTTCTTTTTCAGCCTCATCAAATATCCCATGCTGAATGAGTGCCTCCCCTCTCCTTAATTTTGCAAGCAACAGGGTCGGGTAGGTCATCAACAACCAATCACAATCATCCAAAGCAGTCTGGACATCCTCTGCAAGTAAATGTAGTGTGATTCTATTCAATCTGGCACGAACATGGTGTGGATTTGTCATTAACACTTCATTGAAGCGATCTAGGGCTTCTGACATATGCCCGCGTTTAGCAGCAACAAGTCCTTTCACATATGGTATGACAAGTGATTTACTGTCTATAATATCAGCCTCATCAATCAATCTAGCAGCATCATCAATTCTTCCTTCATCAAGTGCAATCAGACTTTCTTCCGCAGCAATCAATGGGTCGTCCATCAATCTTCGAGCACGATTCAACGAAATTGTCGCTTCAGATATATCGTCCCCAAGACGTTGACACCGACCTAGACAAAGCCATGCAAGGCCACTTTCTCTATCCGCAGTTAATGCGTCCCTGAATGATGATTCAGCAGCACTTAGAATTTCAGTATCAGAGTGGCCAGCATCTCTGTTAGCATCATAGTCTGCTAACAATAGTCGCCCCTTCTGAATATGTAGTGATGCTTCACCCCAGTTTGGTGCGTTTTCTAGAACTTCCCATGCTTCACTTCTTCTGCCATGAAATGTATGCATTTGAGATAATTCAGTTCTAATTATTGAGTTATTAGGATCATTTTCTAGCACATTTTCCAACCATTCAAATGAATCATCCGTACGACCACTTCTTTCGAGTAATTCTGATTTAAGTAGGATTAGTTCTGTTCCCCCTGCATTCAAAGCACAAGCATGTACTGATGCTTTCAGAGCTTTAGGTAACTGTTTTGAGTCAGCAGACAATAAGTGGGCTAACAGTGCCCACGATTCACCATGTTGCCTACCACCAGGCAAACCAAGACCTTCTTCAACAGCGTCTATTGCTAGTAACGGTTCATCCCTTCGTCTGTGAATACGTGCTTTCAGTAAATATTGTTCAACAGTAGGATTTTGTTCAATGGCGGCTTCTACGGCGGCCAATGATTGGTCAGAGGAATCTCCCTGTAAACGCTCTTTGAGACCAGATACGAAACTATGGTCTGCAGGGGTAGCCTTTCCCAGCGCCTCTAAGCGCTGAACATTTCTTTCAGCAGTATCTGGCCTCAAAACAGAAAGCCGCCTCAACAATTCAACATCATCTGGTACTTGTGATAATTGCTCTGAAACCCAGTGTGCTTCATCTTCAATATCTGCAGCATCCTTTGCAAGTGATGCAAGACAACGCATAGAGGATAGGTTCCCTGGTGCTAAGTTACTGACTACTTCTTTGTAACAAGCCCTAGCCCAACCATCTTCACCTAGTAAATGTGCCAATTCTCCAAGGCGTCTTGCTTCAAGTGCAGTTAATGCTAGATTTTTTGGCCCGTGGATATCCAACTCACTGAACAAAGCAAACAATCGGTCAGCTAGCCCCATTACTCCTTGATCAGGTCGATCACCCACGATGGTAAAGTCTCCTTTAGATTGGTGAGTTGCTAACATTCCTCTAATTGCTACAAGTAATTCCCCAGCAGCATCTCTTACACTTGGAGCCCCAATTTCTGCCTCCAAAGATGCTTCCAATGTGGATATTGAATTGTGTGCTGAAATAAGACCTTTTAATTTTGGTTGAGTGTGAATTAAAGCAGCACAATCTCTTGAAAGTTTTTCAACTTCATCTACCATCATAATCAATCTAGTTGATTGTGCTTCACGTTCTTTTCTTGCTTCTTGACTATATCTTCTGAAATGCCCATCAACTTGAACCATCCAAAAAATAATCCCTCCACTTAGCAATGTTCCAAACAGGGTTAACCCAATTTCTAGCGGTGTCATATTCACCCTAGCCGAGTGATTGACTACTTGATGTTGACCCCAACTCTCCCATAGGGAGAGCGTTTTATCTACTCTTGATATATTGCCGTTTATTGCAATAAATACCACAAAACACATGCAGAAAAAATATTTCACCAACAAAATTCACTCTGTAAGAGTGATATTCCTTAGCCGGAACAATTGACAACACCATCCCCCTTCGCTTTACCGGTGTTCTCTTCTGTTAGACGGTGATTTCCTCGACGACCGCCGCCTTCGTTGGCGAGCCGAGGGTTTCGACGTTGCAATTATAGGGGCGCATCTTGAAAAGGCTGGAGGTAATATTTCAGACTCCATTCTTCATCTAGAAAGAGCAATGAAAATTTCAACAAAACTACGTGTAAAAGTTGAAAGATGGCCAATAGTATGGTCGGAAAGAAAAGAACTTCTAGAGTCTTTACGTGACCCAACAAAAATTGAATTCAACCAGCGCAAATGGCGAGAAATAATTCGTCGTAGGAGGCCATGGGTATTTACTGCCGATGATGCAAAAGCAAGTTGGTCTAGAGAAGGTAGGAGTGAAGAATTGAAGGGGTGGCTAGAGCGCTTAGAAATAATTGATGAATCAATGACCCCCCATTCCAATGATGTAGTAGAATCGATCGCTAATGTCGCCCCTAAATCACATATCGAAGAAGCCGTTTTGGCATTAGAACATCACCAGTTCCGCCGCACCCAAATTCTTGAAGATATGGTGGAACATCTTAGAAATGATAGGGGCTGGGATTTAACAAAAATTGAAGGCAATTTACAACAAAGATATGCCGAAGTTAGTCGTATTCAAGAAATGGATACCAAATTGAGTAATATAGAGGAATACATCACTGAAGTAATATCAATATTTGACCATATTTCAGCCATTAATTTACTAGAAAAAGCAAAATTAGCTCAGAGGATGGAGGATTCAAATAGATTAGATGAATTACAACAACAGGCATCTCAGATGTCATTAGATTACAATAAAAGGTTAGTTGAGATCATAAAATGGTTAGATGATTTGAAGTCAAGAGGGTTGCATATTACAGCACCTTCTAACCCCCAGCCATCAGATTTATTAGAACTAGAATCCAGAGTAGAAACTGTCGAAAATAATGCCAAGAAGTTAGTTAATGCTTGGATAAGACTTGATGAATTATTGAATTTATTTCCAGAGCACTCGGGCACTGCTGTTGCGTTACAAGGTCAAGTAGAGAGAATAGATCAAGTGGAAGAATTACTTTCCCTACTTGATGATTACAGGGATGAAAGAGAGCAACAATCACGCTCTAGATTAACATCTTGGAAGGAATCAGGATTTCAAGTAAAAGCACTTGAATCTTTGTTAGATAACACCCCTCGTAGTGGTTGGCTTGCTATTGATGAACACGCCAAGAAAATTCAAGTTTGCAAACAAATATTGTCAACTATTGACACCATAGATGTTAGTTATTCAGGTATTGAAAATGCCAATGATTGGCGCCGCTTGCTATATCGAGTAGATGTTGATAATGTTGATTATGATAAAATAAGGGAAGGCATGGCAAAACAACTGAGGAGAAATCGTTGGCATCGTGAAAAATTAGATGAAAGTAGAATATCATTGGCTACACTTTGGCCCACTAACATCAATCCATTCCATCTAACATTGTCTGAATATGAAGATCAAATTATGAACTTACAATCAGGACAAAGTACTCCATCTTTCAACACCAATTCAAGAGAAGATCGCTTAATGTTAGCAACTGTTGCTGAATTAGATATGTGGCGTCAGGAGGGTTGGGACGTATCAAACCTTGATGTATTGGCAGAAAGAGATCATGTTGAGCTTTGGATACAATTACCAGCAATTAGGTCTGCAGTTTCTGATTATCCTAAATTAAAGGAGAGGTTAGAGAGATTGCCCCTTTACCGTGATGTGGAACTTCTTGAAGAGGTTAGAGATAAAAGTGCAAGGCCAGACCAACTCACAAGACTTTCCGAATCAATCCCAGATATTGCAAAGCATCTATCCGCCCTACTAGAAAAAAATCACGCCCCCACCATGTTATTCACCCCCTCAACCCCTGAAGTATTCGCAAAACTTCACCCATTGAAACCAATTTTAGTGCCACTTGAAGAAACACAGCAACCAACAATCATTGCAGAGAATACCAATACCGAAACCACACATGAGGAAATAGAACCACCAACTCCTGAGAATCAACAAGTTATGCCTCCACCAACATCATTTGATTCAATTTGGCATTCTGTTAGAGAACAAATTGGCGGCGAATTAGATAATTCCCCAAGGGATGTCCGCGTTCAACGATTAGTTCGTTTACTTGATATAATAAGTCCTTCAAATGGAAAAATGAATGACGACACAGTTGTACTATTACGCCGCCTCGAATCAGTGGGCAATCAATTATTGAAATGGACTGTATTAAGGTTGGAAAGGCGCCACTGTTCATCTGAAGGTAATTTGTTAGATGTTTCAAAACGCCTTGCCACTAAACTTGATGAAATACCTGGCCCGGGTTTTGATTTACCAAGACAATTAGATGACACAAATCTACCCTCATTAAATGATTTTAATGCAATTAAGAATGAAGTTAAAAAACTAGAAAATGCCACCTTTTTACCACTCGCAGGCTCTAAAGAGCCCGTGAAAGTAATATCTTAACGATATTATTCATTCAGATCATCAAGCAAGCCACTTGCTTCTTCAGTACTCATCAAATCTTCTCTGGGCGCAGCTTTGACTGAAAAACTACTGGGTGCAATTTGAGGTTGAGGAGCGAATGGATTCGGATTCATAGGCGCTCCAGCCATAGGCGGAGGTGGCATTGGCATTCCTACGTTTGGAGGTATAGGCATTGGCGCCATAGGTGGTGGAGGTATTGTTGCCATAGGGGGTGTAGGTGCTGGTGCAGGTGGTGCAGGCGCAGGTGGTGCGGGTAGAGGTGCTACAGCGGGTGGCGCTAGGGGTGGTGGCGCTGGTGCAGGTGGAAGTGCAGTAGTTGGTGGAGCAGGCGCGGGCGGTACAACTTGCTCAGGTGCAGGTGGTGCAGGTGGAAGCGCAGTAGTTGGTGGCGCCGGTGCGGGTGGTACAACTTGTTCAGTAGCGGGCGGTGCCG
>DASCSU010000113.1:0-5112 GCA_034399495.1 Candidatus Thalassarchaeaceae archaeon | reverse complement strand
AGGTACTTTTAAAACTAGCAAATGAAACAATTAAAGAATTTAATTCATGGAATTCAACGAAAAAAATTGGGTTGAAAAAATTGGTGCAAAAAAGGATTGCTGATATTGAAGATTTCTTTGTTGATTTACATGATGTGTTCTCTGATATCACTGATGCAAAAATTAAACGTGGTTCAAAAACAACCCGCCATTCAATCAATGGCGAAGAGATTTATCCCGAGTTTGGTGATATTGAAATTATGATTTTCTCAACTGACATTGCTGAACAATGTCTAGAAGGTTTTGGCTCTGTATTAATTGCATCGAGAGATTCTGATTTTACTTATCCAGCGCGAGCGCTGCAAGAAAGATTGGGGTTCATTATTGTTGATAACGCTCAAGCGCTTTCCCATTATACCAACTAAATATGATTAAGCACAACAAGGTTTTTCAATTAATCATTTAGTGATTGCTTGTGTTTGTGGACTATACATATTCCTTATACATAGAAATCTGGTTGAAGCGGTCCTCCAGGAGTTACAGAATACTGCTCTAAATCAGTAATCCCCGCTTCTGCAAGTGCTTCCTCATCAATGAAAAAACGTCCAGTACAATCACTGGTTTGGGATAATATATGGATCGCAGCGTCAGCAACGATAGATGGCTTACGACTTCTATTAGCCATCTCTTCACCACCCAACGCCTCGTTGTAACGGACAGCAGCAGTATCGATTGTGGTTGCCGGCCACAAGCCATTGACTCCAATTTCATCGCCAACTAATTCTGCTGCAAGACCACCCACAAGCACTGACATTCCATACTTAGAAATCGTATAGGCAGTGGTTCCTGCAAGCCATTTAGGATTCATTGACACAGGAGGACATATCACCAACACTCTTCCTCTATCTGATTTGTGAAGATGTGGGAGAGCTGCTTGGATTGTTGCATAAGTGGCGCGTACATTGACTTGATGGACGAGGTCAAATCGTTTCATGGGTGTAAATGAAAATGGGGCAATGTACAGCGCTCCAGCGTTACAAATAACTCCATCCAAACCACCAAAATGAGATACACACTTTTCAATTGCTACATTCACTTGCTCATCATCTCTAACATCAAGTTGAATTGCCAACGCATTCCCTCCTGCCGCCTCAACTGCCTCGACCGTTTCTGGAAGTGTACCTGGTAACTTGGGATTCTCATCCATACTTCGGGCGCAAACAGCCACATTCGCTCCCTCTTCACCTAAACGCACGGCAATCGCTTTGCCTATTCCTCGGCTCGCTCCTGTGATAAGGAAAGTATAACCTGAAAAATTATCAGTCACAATTATCAACTCCGCTATGATTAAGATGCTACCTTATTTATGGTTAATAATTTCACTAAATCACAATATGCATTCATTGCCTCATTAGAAGTCATTCCACGGATACGTTTCCAAGCACGGAATTTGGCTATTTCTTTGATGCCTCTTCGTTGCGCTCGTCTTCCAGCATCTCCTTCTGTCGCCTGTTTATACAATGCATAGAGGTTTAACAAAATGTCATCGTCCGGTCTAGTGTTTAATCTCCACACCTTTTTCGTAGCCCTATCAAATCTTCGTTGCAAACTCATATTAATCCTTCCATCACATCTCCAAGCCGTGGCTTAAGCCACTTCTCAAGAATCTGTTTTCTCTCCTCACTATCAACCCCAGATGTGTGAGGTTGTGATGATAGTAAATGAATAGATGCGTCATCACCTAAATGTGATGTGAGAAGATTGTAATGCTCTCTTCCAAGACGATCGTCACGCATCGCCTGCAGCACTAATACAGGAACTGTCGGCATTCCAAAATGAGGTACTTGCGCGGTTGCATAGCGAATCGAAAGGTCCGGATGGATGCGCTCATGTTCACGGCGAAGTATTTGCCGTACCCACGGTTTGAATGTCCGTAGATAAGGTGGAAGAAGAGATTCAACGGCTAGAGGAAATGATGTCGCTGGAGATTCCAGTATCAAGCCAGCCAAACGATTCTTCCACCAACCAGTAGGATTCGCACCTAACCAAATACTAAGGAACCCTCCTACACTATGACCATAAAACCATATCCTCTCAGGAAGGTTCTCTCGAAATTCATGTTCAAATGATTCTAACATTGCCTTAATATCATCCGCAACTTTGAGAAGGGTCCAATCCTTTCTTCTGTCACATCCCCCATGGCCTCGTAGATTGAGGCCAATAACATTAGTTCCGAGTTCTGCGATGTGCAATGCTCTAGATTCCACGTTGTATAACGACGAGCCTCTTCCATGTAGTACGACGACTAAGTCCTCCTTTACACCCTCGCTTTCAAGTAAGTAGGCAGTCTTAACATCACCACCCCAACCAACGTACCTAAAGGGTGACCAACGTGGATCAACCAACTTTTTTGCAACCGGTTCTGGGGTTGTGAATACTAATCGAATAACAACACGGTGGAATAGAAGCCAGGCAAGTACTGGTAACGAAAAGCCCAGCATTACCCAAGCAATTGGATTCAACATCCAAGTAGGGATGAGGAATATCGCAATTACTTCCAACATGAGAATTAATGTAAGGAAATGTGGTAATGTGAGTGAGTATCTAGCCTCTGGTTGAATATGAGGGGATAGAAGACCGTAATCATCCTCCATAATCAATGTCACATCATCGCCTCCGGATAGGTCATCAGATTATGGTGGCCAGCTTGAATCTTAGCCGCTAGTGAAATTGTCTCGGGGTAAATTCTCTCAAAGAAAATACGCGCAGTTGCCAACTTTGCATCATAAAACATGTCATCCCCCTGTTTTTCTAGGCATACCTTAGCCATCCTAGTCCACATATAACTAAGCATGATATTACCAAAGTAGCGACAGTAATCTGTGGCTCCTGCTGCCAAAAAATGTGCGTTTGCCATTCCTTCAGACATCAGTAGAAGTGTTACTTGTTGCAATCCTCGTACACCCTGATAGAGCGGTTTGGTGAATTCAGCCATGCCCTCAATATCCCTGTTCTCCTCAATAAATTCGAGTATTGGCCAGAGTAGAGGACGTAGGTTGCGGCCAAGGTTGAGGGCGATCTTACGCCCTACGAGATCAAGGGCTTGTATACCATTAGTGCCTTCCCAAATCGCTGCGATTCTTACGTCTCGATAGTATTGCTCAACGCTAGATTCTCGTATGTAACCCGCACCACCCATAACTTGAATGCAATCGTTAGTGCTCTCCATCCCAAGGTCTGTCATGTGTGCTTTCGCCACGGGAGTCAATACTGCTACAAGTGACTCAGCAGCCTCCTGAACCTCACCTTCACCACGCTTCATTTGATCGAGTAATGTTCCAATCCATACTCCAAGTGCTCGAGAACCTTCATTGTTCGCTTTTACCCGCAAAAGCATGCGCCTGACATCAGGATGAACGAGAATATTATCTGCCTCCTCGGTCGGATCGTTTACACCTTTCAAGTCACGACCTTGGCGCCTCTCCTTACACCAGTCAAGAGCATTCTGATATGCGATTTCCCCTAGCCCAAGGCCCATCATTCCTGTAGCAAGACGTTCTCGATTCATCATCTCAAACATGAGTTTCATACCCATATTTGGTTCTCCCACAAGCCAACCCACACTATCATCGAAGTTCATGGCGCATGTTGGCTGGCCGTGTAGCCCCATCTTCTCCTCAATGGAAGAACAGCCGACTCCGTTGATTTCAGCGGCGAGTTGGTCTGAGCAATCTTCGGGAAGTCCGGATACATAATCTGCTGGGAGATATTTCGGAACTAGAAATAGGGATATCCCCTTCGTTCCTTCCGGTGCGTCTGGCAACTTTGCCAATACCATGTGAATGATGTTCTCTGACAAGTCGTGTTCTCCACCAGTAATGAATAACTTCGTACCTTTGATACGGTAGCTTCCATCGCCCATAGGGGTAGCTTTGCTGTAGATGAGTCCTAGATCAGTCCCACAATGAGGCTCGGTCAAGCACATAGTACCACACCATTCTCCTGTTGCTACTTTTGGGGAATATAAAGACCGCAGGCATTCAATACCGTACTCGGATATCAAGTCATAAACTCCGAGACAAAGTGCTCCGATTGCTGCCAATGCCATGTTAGTTGAAATGGCGAACTCATCCATAGTGTTGCGGAAACATAGTGGTAAGCCCATGCCACCATGCTCCGGCTCGCAAACCGTGGCAAACCAACTCCCTTCAACAGTATCAGCCCACGCCTCTTTGAATCCAGAGGGAGTAGTGACCACACCGTTGGATAACTTGGCTCCCTCTTCGTCACCTACTGCGTTAGTAGGGAGCCATACCTCCTTACAGAATTTAGACCACTCATCAATCATGGTGTCAACGAACTCCTGATCAAAGTCCTCAAATCCGAGTGTAGTCATCTCTTGACATACATCAAACACCTCATGTAAGAGAAAGTGATAATCGCGCAACGGGGGATCATATCGCACCATTTTCTCATCACCTAATTTCGCAACGGCTTCCCCGTCAGCAGCATGTTCTCCATTCTAGCCAAACTCGCTTGATTCTTCGCAAGTAATATTATGCTCTCCCGCTCCAACTTCAGAACATCCTCCTCGGTCAGAACATCCACCATGTCGGTATCACCACCTGTGAGTACCTGCGCCAACGCGCTAGATACAATCACGTCATGGGGTGTCGCCCTGCCTGAACGACGCAGGTCGGTGACAGCAAGGTCAAGAGCAGCCCTTCCGGTTCGGCCAGGTAGATGGTATACATGTGGAGTTGGTGGAACATAGTCAACCGCTAACTCAAGTAGCAGTTGCTTTGCATCATGGATTAACCTGTTCCTGTTCATCGTTATCCTATCATTATGAGTGAGATAGCCAATATCTTGCGCCTGTTGCGCAGATTTGGCCACCTTTGCAAGGCCAATGGTCTCGAATGCAGTTGTGACTGGCCCCATTGGGCCACCTGGAGCAAAGCCGTTTTGGGCGAGACGCCCGAGCATCTCCTTACAGCCACCCCAGGCCGGAATAATTCCAACTCCAACTTCGACAAGGCCGATGTATGACTCCGCATGCGCCTGCACGGCGTCGGAGTGGAGTAATATCTCACAGCCACCACCAAGACACAACCCTGCTGAGGCAGATACAAC
>DASCSU010000112.1:0-5140 GCA_034399495.1 Candidatus Thalassarchaeaceae archaeon | reverse complement strand
AATGAGCAGAGCGGGGGGACCAATCAAGATATTCGAGTCACTTCGTATATTGTATATTACACCAACATCAGTAGTTCAAATGTCAGTGGTGCAATGTTAGATAACCCAGAGCAACCAATGGGTGTTGACTCCCCTCCTAATAATTCAGAAACCAATGTTGAAACTCAGTTATGGGCACGTGATGAATTATGCTCTACCGAGGAATAGTAATCTGTGAGGGGTAATTAATGCCGCTCCAATACGGCCTTCTATAGATTGAAATTTCCATCAATCAATAATTTATTGGGGGCGGTGATGGATATTTCTGAGGATCTATTACTAACGATGGTGTATCCAATATTTCGTATTCAGAATTACGTCTCCGTGCCTTAAATCCAGCTCTAGTTATGGCTGTTTGCAACTCTTCTTCAGTGCAGATAACTTTGGTTGAGCCAGCAGCAGAAACAACATTTTCCTCCATCATAGTTGATCCTATGTCGTCAGCACCGCCGAAAAGAGCCATTTGAGCAACATCCATTCCCATTGTCAACCATGATGCTTGGATGTGATCTATATTGTCTAAGAACAGTCTAGAGATTGCTAAATGCCTCAGATATTCAGCGGGTCCTACTGATTGATTGCTATTTTTCTTACCAAATGAATTGTTTTCAAGTTGTACAGTCCAAGCAATAAAGGCAGTGAATCCATGGAAACCTTGTTCATTCGATTTATCTTGAAGTTGGCGGATCTTAGCCATGTGTTTTACACGGTGTTCATTAGTTTCTCCAAAGCCAAATACATTTGTTGCGGTAGTAGTCAAACCTAGTGAATGAGCCTCACCCATTACTTTTAACCAATTTTCAGCCGACCCCTTTTTTGGGGATAATCCAAGCCTTACTTCATCTACTAACATTTCTGCTCCGCCTCCTGGTAGCCCATGCAGTCCAGCAGATTGTAATCTTTCTAGAACTTTAAATGTGGAAAGTCCACATACTTCTGCGATGCCTTCAATTTCAATGGGTGAAAAGCAATCTAAATCAATGGTAGGATGATTTTGCTTTAGGAATCGTAGTAATTCTTCATACCACTCAATCTGTAATTCAGGATCTACTCCTCCTTGCATCAATATTCTAGAACCTTCGATATCCTCAAGTTCTCTAATTCTCGCACTTATTTGTTCATTGGATTGAAGATAAACACCCTTAGAACCAGGGGGGGAGTAAAATGAACAGAATTGACAGTTTATTGTACAAGCATTACCATAGTTGATGTTTCTATCAATCAAGTAGGTTACTTCATCTGGAGGATTAACCATTCTGCGTCTATCTAGGGCTACTTGTCTCAACAAATTGAAATCAGCTTGGTCATACAGGATGATTGCTTCTTCTTCAGATAACCTAGGTGGGTTTGTTGAATTCTGTTTTTCAAGAATTTCATGCCAAGCAGTCATTAATTTCACTCCAACTCACTTATTTCGAACTACCTATGATTGCCTCCAACTGCTCGATTGTCTTTGGGCAGTCGGCAGTAAGTACCTCGTAACCTGAATTAGTGATGAGCACATCATCTTCAATTCTGATTCCTATCCCTGCCCATTTTTCATCAATATCAATATCTGGGCGCCATGCGCCAAAATAGAGTCCTGGTTCAATTGTTAACACCATGCCTGGCTCAAGTTCTCTAGGTTCATCATTTACTGTGTAAGCGCCCACATCGTGAACATCTAATCCAATCCAGTGACTAGTTCTGTGCATGAAGAACATCCCTAGTTGTTCCGGGGTATTTGCCTCTTGCAAAGTTGGTCCGGGAATAATCCCTAATTCAAGTAAACCTCTTGCTAAAACCTCTTTTGCTGCATTGTTGGGTGCATCAAACTTAGATCCTGGCTTACATGCTTCAATAGCTGCCATTTGGGAGTCTAATACTAATTGGTAAAGAATTCTTTGCGCTTCAGTGAATTTACCATTAATTGGCCATGTTCTTGTGATGTCGCTCGCATAACCACTAACTTCACAACCAGCATCAATAAGGACAAGATTGCCATCATTAATCTCGGATTTATTTTCAGTATAATGTAGAATAGTGCCATTATCCCCTCCTCCTATTATGCTAGGGTATGACCATTGGCTGCCATTGTGAATAAAGCAGCCCTCAATGATTGCTTGTAATTGAAATTCTGCCATTCCAGACTGGCTCTGAATCATAGATTCAATGTGCGCTGCAGATGCTATTTTGCATGAATATCTCAATAAATCAATTTCTGATTCTGATTTTCTCAAGCGCATTTCAGAAATCATATCACTATAATCTAAACAAGTGACATCATTACTTGATTCATCTAGAACCTCTCCAATTATTTGGTCAACCACTGAAGATGAGCCAAGTTGATGAAAAATATTACGATAATTCGAGATAATTTTAGGTAATTCAACATCTATATCTTCTATCGATAAAGCACTATCAAGGGGGAAATTCTTCAATGCCCCATCAACTCCCAATCTTAGTCCAGTCCACGTTTCACGTTCAGTATCTCTAGGGGGGACAAATAATGTGGTGTGTGTACCATTTGAATTATTACAAATGCATAATATTGCGTTAGGTGAGTCCCATCCAACAAAGTACAGCATATCGCTAGAGGCACGGTAAGGATACTCTACATCGGCACTACGAATTGATTCATTATTATTGACGATTATTAAGATTGAATCTTGCCCACATTGCCTTGCAATCTCATGTTGTCTGTCACGAAGTTCTCCATCTGAGATTGGGTTCGGCTTTCGAGATAGATCAAGCCCGTGCCCATCAAACATGTATCGCCGTCAAACCCGACTCTTATTTAGCATTCAGTAAAAATATTCACTGTTCATAGTTCATCGATGTTTTCTTTAGGTTCTTTTATCTCTTCTTTACGGGGTATCCATTTCGGGATATCACTTTCACTATCGCTTCTAGTAATTTTCAAAGTAATTAATGAAATAGTGATTAGTAAAAACATGAACATTAACATCATATTCACTTCACCGCCAAGGGCGATGACAAAGTTTCCAGTAACGGATTCAGGCTCTTTCCATTCAGGATCTGACTTAGTACCTTCAATTCCAATAAATACCTCAATGTAATCGCTGACACCATCATCATCAGTGGCGCTTAGAGTCAACAGGTGTGTTTTTGATTCATCTTTCAGCAATTCTCTTCGTAATATTTGTTTTTCACCAAGTGAAACAGGCTCTCCATCTATGAACCAAATGAAATCAAGCCCACTTCTATCGTTATTTGTGTCATAACTCAATTCGGCATCTAAAGCCCAGAATTGCTCATCAGGTAGGCGTATGGTTTCGTCAGTGGCAAAGGAGATTCCATCAATACTTGCAGATGCAATGGGTGGGATATTGTTAACTTTCAATGTCATGTTTGTACTGTTTGAGAGTCCTGATGTATCAGTAACAAGAACCATCACATCATAAATTCCCGATTTATTAGCAAACCAACTCCAACTCCTCTCGGTTCCAATGTCATGGACTTGCGGGGGGATATTATCTTGGTCAGTTTTGATGATGAAGGTGAACCTCAATCCATCTTTACCCCATACTGGGTCGTCTGAGTTTGATGCATCAAAATAAGCTGATTCAGATTCATTAATCTGAGTGGTGCCACTTAATACAGCAATTGGTTTCTGATTATGGAGAGCTATTGTGGTACAAGAAATACTTGAATTATCATCACCAATATCATGTTCCCTAACGGCAAAGAGCCACCATCCGTCATCAAAGTTTGAACTATCTAGTTGGATATTGAAATGACCACCTTCGGAGTAAGTGGTTGAGTATTCATTCCATTCATCAACTACTCCTGAATCTAACCATAGTTCTGAAAGAACTCCTCTAACACATACATGACGCGCTAGATTTGTTTGAATAGCTGACCATTCTAATATGGGCTGATATCCAGTAGAGGTTACTGCTACACCTGATAGATTTAGGCTACCACGCCAATCAATTCCTGATTCAGGATGAGTGATAATCAAGTTTGAAGGTAGGGGCGATCCATCTATGTCAATGAAGATTAGAATTTGAATATGTGAAACTTGTTGTTGTGAATCTATAACAACAACATTAAGGGTGCACGAACAAGAATTCAAACTGTTTGTATTTATCGTTATGTTGAAATCCCATGCCTTAGAAGAGAATTCAGCCCAGGAATTATTTTCAATCAAGGAATTAATAGCGGAACCTTCTAGGATTATGTCACCTCTTCTTTCAAGTTGCCAATAGAGTTCAGATGGTAAGGAATCATCCCAAACTGTCCCATTAACTATGAAATCTTCAGTAAAGAAAGCTCCATGGCTTTCAGTGAGACTTAGGATTGGTTGCTGATTTGATTCAGTCAGCTGTGGGAGGTTATCAAGTTCATTACTTTGGATTATTACTATAGGGGCCAGTAAGTGGAGAGTTAGAAATAATGCCCATAGGCGACGCACTCTCATCATCATTAGCGTTTAAATCGCTATCATCTATCAAGGGTAGCCTTCTTTGATTCTATTTCAAAGCAAATAAGCGTATTATGCCAAATGCGGCTTTGCTAAAGGATTGTTTGCTTAAGCCCATTGATCACAATGTTGTCCTTGGCCAGGATAACTGTTGCCTTCTTTAGGATTAGTGTGCCACTTATGTTCACAATCATTGTCATAGCCATCACCATCGACATCTAATTTCGCATCTGCTCCATCAAATGGGTCGAAGCGGAAGTAATACTCCCAGCCATCGAACATACTATCTCCATCTGAATCCATGTGGTACACTTCAGGCCCATCATCAAGGCTATCTCCATCTGTATCGTTAAGGACTGGATTGGTTCCATTGAGCATTTCTTCGTAGTTAGTATAATTCTCAAGGTCGTTGTAGAACTTGGCTCCATCAGGGTCGTCAGGGTCAATGTGGCATAGTGAGGATGTAGGGTCATTCCAACCAGGGCAAAACCGGTTTAGTTCCGCTGTTCGGTTAAGTCCGTCGCGGTCAAAATCTTCTTCACCATCAGGGATTCCATCTTGGTCACTATCTTCAAGTGCAGGGTCCATCGGTCCCCTAGCACCTAAGTTTTCAAGTGTTAAGTTGTCCACTAGTCCATCAGATATTGCTTGTGCACTGTATTTCACTTCCCAACC
>DASCSU010000111.1:0-5455 GCA_034399495.1 Candidatus Thalassarchaeaceae archaeon | reverse complement strand
ATAGGTGGCACTGAAACAAACTCAAACCAGAATGAACCATTACTTCCAGTTCTTCCAGTTAGAGTGCGACTCATTTCTTTGGATTCATTGTACAAGACTGCTGTCACTGCAATATCAGATGCAGGGAGTTGGGTATCCTTGGCAATGGCCTCTACCCACGCAATCACGCGGTCACCGTTGTACGGCACTGTAAGAACACCAGCGTCAAATTCAACAGGTATTACAACAAAGATCGTTGTATTAATTTGTCCTTCATTGAAGTTCCGTGATTCATTTTCAGTAGCTCTCAAAGTTAGGGTGATATCACCAGAAGTCATGAAGTTTGGTGCTGTAAGTTGAATACTGAAGCTACCATCAGGCATCCAAACAACTGTATTAGAAATACCTAAATCACTCTGGTTCCAGTATAGAATTAAGTCCAGCATTTCAACTGGATTCCCACTACCGCCAACCTCAAGGATTCTACCCTCGATTATTATTGGATGTGCCACAGATGAGCGAATAATGATATTTTCATTATCCACCAATTGCCAATCAATATCTGACCAAGTGATAAGCACATGACTTTCATTGGTAGCAAGCCATGATGCTTCACCCGAGTAGTGTGCAGTCAAGGTGTGCTCACCGCGAGCAGATGCCATGCTAACTGGAACAAAGATTTCAAACTCACCAAATGAATCAGTAGTCACTGTATCTACAAATACACCATCGAGGAGAATGTCAACGCTACGGCCAGAAATACCAGGCAATCCAACTTCGTCAGAATCATACAACCTACCACTGACATTCCAGAAGGTGCCGCGTGTTGCCTCGCCATTATCATCACTAGTCAAAATCAAAGATGCATGATGTGCTACCCAAATCGTGCCATTGGCAGATGCTTCACGGTACCACCCTTGTGCTGGTGAATAAACTTCAACCGAATGAGAGCCAAGTCCTATGTTGCTAGGGATAGTCCACTCAATCGACCAAACACCATTGTTATCAGAGTATGCTGTGCCAAGGAGAGTACCATTGAAATGAATCTCAAGTGAGTGATTAAACAGCCAACCCTCAGGCAGATTATCTCGCACTGTACCTTGAATTGTAATATCATCATTAATTGCAATTTCTAGGGGCAGAATAAGTTCCACATTGACTGCGCTGTAAACATTCCAAGTGGTATTAGTTTCTGAAGGTAGGTAGAATGTAGAGCCTGTGAATCTAATGTCCATCATTTGAGGGCCAAGTGGAGAATCTTGAGGCACAGGGAAGAATACTTGGAAGTTGCCTTCGCCATCTGTTGTGACATTGGTCAATCTAGTATTATCGAACCAAACCTCCAATGTTTGGTTACCAAGTGTATTATCAACAATATCGAAAAGTGTGCCATCAATAATTAGCAGACCTTCACGATCAACATCTCCACCGGCTCCATAAAGAATTATTTTCGTAGGTACACTGATATTGACAAATTGATCAACTGAGGAGTTTAGGTAATACTCTGGGTTTGCAGAGTCACCTTGACCTATTGGATCAACCCACATGAATCCACCACGGAAGAATACTGTCAGTAAGTGGCTACCTGCGCTTGTATCACTTGGTACAGTATACATCAAATTGTATAACCCAGTAGTTGCGTTTGACTCAATGAATGCACCGGTGTCATTACCATCTACTGAAAGTCGCAAGATTCCTGAACTCGGCAATCCTCCTGATTGAAGTACTGCGCCCCACTCATCAAGCAAGGTACCATTAATCCAAATTGTTTCTCCAGACACAAAGGTTCCTTCAACAGAATCAATGGTTATGACTGTCGGTGCTAGAATAACCACCAAGGTTGTATCTTCATCCCCAAGCACACCGGTTGTACCAGGCATTCCTGAATAACTTGCATTGATTGATAGTGGACCAGGTGTAGTATCTGCTGGAACGGTTAGTTGGCCCCAAGCTGAGCCGTTGGCATCTGTAATTACTGTTGTTGAGATATTCAAAGTTGGGAATTCAATTGTCACTAATGCATTGGATATTACTGCCAAAGTATTGTCCTGCAACAATATTTGCACACTGATGTTATCTCCTCTAGTAGTCCTACCATCAGGATCTAAATTTTCAGGAGTAACGATGCTAATTATTGAATAACCGCGGCTGTCAAACGTATTATTGCCATTTGAACCAATATAGTAATTCACAGTAGGAGTATAACCTGCTGACAAGTTGTGATTGCCGCGTGGGAAATCTGTATCTAGAGTAATGACCGCTGTCCAATTCCCATTTGGTTGAGCTATTGCGTTTGATACCTGGAAGTTGTTTGTAAAGCCATCAATACTAATTTGCACCTGAGGGAATAATCCAGTGCCATCACGAGCAATGATTCCCGAACCATTATCAGAAACCAAACTTCCAGTCACATCAAAAGAACTGCCAGATAATGGGTTAGCAGTAATGTTGTCAACCACTATTATAGTGATAGAACGAACGCTTATGGTATTGATTTGATGAGTTGTTGGGTGTAGCTCCCACACATTGGTAGCATTGTAGAAGAGAGTCACAGTTATTGGCCCTAACGGTTGGGTATTAGGCACCTGATAAGTCCAACTACCTGTACCATTGACATCGGTTAAAATTTCAGACATCCAAGTGTCGTGGAACTGTGCTGCAATAGGTGTGAAATTCAGAACACGGGGCAAACCGTTGAATGTAGTATCAGATGATTCTACCAAATTGGCCCCGAATGTAATATTCTCCCCTCTTGTTACCACCTGTGGTATCAATGGAATTTGAACTTCGAAATCAGTTACCCCTATCACTAAAATCCCAGTACTAGCGCTACCAGTAAGATAAAATGGATTAGTACCATTCAATACAGATACCACCAATGTCTTGTTTCCACTGGTAACTCCATCACTCAAAGGATCAGTAGGGACTGATACATTGAATGTGCCATTAGCATCAGTCTGATGACTTGCAACTAATGTTTCAGATGGATCGGCTAGGAAGAATACCTCAATTGAAATTGGACCATCGAATGGCCTACTTGGATCATTAGCATCACTAATGTTACCTTGTAGTTGGAAAGTCGCTCCTGCAGTCACATTAACAGGCGCTGATAATATTATTACATCAGATGGCACTTGGACTGTAATGTTCATGAAAGTCTCATTGCCCCACCAGCGATTTGAACCAGTATTTAGTGGATCTGTTGTGTCGTTATCCATCCAAATTCGCACATCATAGTATCCTGGATCCATTGCACTTGGCACCACCCAGTTGAGAATTGCTATACCATCAGAATCAGTTACCACTTGGCCGATTGAAGTATTAGTTCCACCCCAATCCCATGTGAAATTCGCAGTCTCTCCTGCAACTGCCGAAAAATCAGCAACATCAGTAACAGTGACGTTGTAGGAAAGAGTACTTCCTGCCTCTATTATTACGGCGGAAAGATTGCTGTTAAGTACCAACTCACTTTCTATTCCGATTAATGCTGCAGGCGGATTATTCATCGTATAGTACACATTTGTACCTGAACCGCCAAAGGCTGCGAAGTCAAGAACTGATGTTAGGTTGTAAGCCCCTGAAGGTAAATAATTAGGCAAAGTAACAGTGACTGAATACTGCCCATTAGTTTGATTCGAGGGCGCATTACCTATTTGGATGAAGATTGGAGCAGGTGGCTCACCGTTTGGCCCAGAAGGACCTGTACCGGGTAGGGCGATGGAGAAAATCACATCTGAGGTATTCCATACGATTGGCGTCCCTAAAACATCATCAGTAAGCAGACCACTGATAACCGTGGTGCCGCCAAGGTGGGTCCAATCATCTTGCAAATTAATTGATAGAGTAGCGGTACCCATTACTAACAATAAACCGCTTGAAAATGCAGGTTTGTACCACTCGCTACCAGCGTTACCACTTAGATAACCATCGTAGGAGATATTCCAGTAATAATCACCTGCTGGTAGATTAGCTGCTGGTGTGAATTCACTAGTAATCCAATCTGTATCAGGGTCAGTGGTGGTATTAACAACAGTACCATCGAAAGTCATGGTGAATGTGCCATTGAAAGTTAAAGATGAGGTCCCAGTATGGTCTGCCAACCCTATCAATACTGAAGTTAGTTGTCCGCGTTCGACAGAAAGTAGATTGTAACTCATAGTCACTTCACTTCTTAATCCATAACCAACAAAGTTGTCTTGATCTGTCGCGCCAGGAATCCCTTGCCCGAACAAAAGTTGCACGTCAAGGTATCCTGGACCTATGGGTACCAGCGAGTCGTTCATAGCCCAAACAATGCTGAATACTCCATTAGTTACTGGCCACGTTGTGATATTCGTGTAAGTTGTGTTTGAGCCGTTAGTACGCAAAAATAATGTGATAAAACCATCCATTGGAGTAGGCGTGGAACCTTGAGATACCACGGTACCATTAACGTAAATATTGTCATTTATTTCTAATAACGAATTATTTGCCCCTGGACCTTCAACGGTTGCGGACATATCGGGGGCAGCCGATACATTCATCACAAAGGTCATCGAACCAGGCCGCGCATGATATTCAGGGATTGCACCAAGGTGCAAATTACCTTCATGCCAACCTGCGAACGAGATTGTGGCATTTCTCAAACCTGGTGTTTCAAGTGCTGAAAGGTTGACATCGAAAGAGAATATACCGCCAGCCCACACTGGTGCCTGTAGAGTAACGTTTGCCCCTGTAACGTTAGAAAAATAGGTCAATTCAACTGTGAAATTACCTTTCAATGAAGGGTCATCCTGTGGCATCGCATCCCATAACATTGTACCTGAAATAGTCGTGGTTGAACCTGCACCGACTATTGGTAAACCAACAGGTTCTGGACCTGTCAGAGTAAAATTAACATCGTCAGTCACATTAATTATCACAGAATAAACATGAGAATGATAGGGCACATATCCTCCTTGCCTAGACTCAACTACTATTGTTGTAAAACCAGGTGCTGGCAACATTCCAAATGTCGCATTAATTGAAAAATTACCATTACTATCAGTTGCAACACCTCGAATTAGAGTGTTCATATTCAATGCAGAGGGATTTAATGGGTTCGACTGATTTGCTTCAATTAAGTAAGCATTCACAAGAGCATTTGATGCACCAGTACTATTGTTGGAAAACTGTAGAGTACCATTTACAAATATTGAAGCTGCTGTGTTTCCTCTATCGAAAGTTAAAGGAGTAACTGATTCATTAACGAATTGTACCTCCTCTGGAGGCGGGCACGGATCAATTGGTATCCACCCCATATCTAATCCACTTGAACCATCTTCCAAATGTATCTCAGACCAAGTACTCCAGTGGGAACCCATGACCATGTATCCAGTACCATGCCACAAGCCACCACTATACCCGTTAGCAACGCGGGCTGGTATTCCAGCAATTCTTGCCATCGTAGTAAAAATTGTCACATATTCAGAACAAGAGCCTTCTCTAGCATCATCAA
>DASCSU010000110.1:0-5507 GCA_034399495.1 Candidatus Thalassarchaeaceae archaeon | reverse complement strand
TGTAGTTAATTTTCAAGAATATTCTTCCATGAATATCTCGAGTTGTTTATACAAATCATCAATATCCCCATTATTCAGAATAACAACATCAGCCATTTTTGCAGTTGCAATTAGTGCTTGGCCACTTTCATCATGAGCCACCAGTTCTTCTTCTTCTTGCTTAGAAAATTGCTCAAAATTTTCAGCATCCCCGGTTCGCCCTCGCTCAAGTAATCGTTGCCAACGAAGTTCTCTAGGCGCTCTAATTTCTAATAAAATGAAACCTTCACGTTTACGGAATGCCTCTACTTCAGCGGGAGTCCTGATACTATCAACAGCATGTTTGCTACCTTCTTCAATAAGATCAAGTAACATCTCAGCTAGAATCCCTGGGCCACCCATTGCGCGTAATTTTCTTCCACCATCAATCAAATTATCACGTGTTAATTCTCGGTCATTAGAACGAAGCCAATGTCTTATTGAATCAGAGCAGGAACTAGATTCAAATCCTCTAGCCATTAACCAATTAATTACAGTAGTCTTACCAGAAGCATTGCGACCGGCTAGCCCCACTAACATCAAAGTAAGGGAGGGGGGGTTGGTTCAAAGAAATGTCGCAGTAAGAAATTGTTATTTCATCCCCAAAAGCGACGTGTTCTCGCATAATTGAGTTCTGCTTCGTGGATAATGCGCATCATCAATTCATGATCACCCTTTGGGACTTTTCTCAATATACGAGTGGCTGTTTCTTCCCCAACGCCTCTAGCCATCAAGCAAATGAGTGCCTCTATACCTCTCTGCCTCACAAGTTGTGCATTGCGTTCCATTCGCGATTGGACTGCTGCATCTTCTGATGAAACCCACTCTGCCAAACGTTCCTCTAATCCTTCACGAGCAGCAGCTAACATTGTGCCGCCACATTCACAGTGGCTATGCTTTGGACCAAACAATGCTACACGAGTACGTATGCGTGACCCACAAGCAAGACAAATAAGTACGGCTCTTTCATTCATCAACCGTTCTTCAAGTTGAGTTCTGACTTCAGCATCAGACCAATTTGGAAGAAGTAAATCGCGTTCACTTCTAGGTGAGATGCCAAGTTTTCCCGAAGCGGTTTGTTCAATCTTAACTGCCCCTGCTTGTATTGCTTCTAACAAGGCGATTGTGCCATCAACATCCATTCTATCATGAAACAATTTATCCAATGCTTCATCCAAAACAACTGTGCCACGATATCGATTAATAATACCCTGAAGATTGACTCTGCGAGGGTCAATCCCTCTGTGTAGAATTCCAAAATTCTTGCATACCTGAACCAATCTTGCCCTTAATTGGCGCCCATTAGGTATTGTCATCCACATAATATCACGCAAGGCATCAGGTGGCGTTTCGGTTAACCATGTGATTATTCCATCAGCTGTTAAAGCTGGTACTTGAAAACTTATTCTGTAAGGGTCCACTATAACTCGTCCACTTTTTCCATCTATAGTAGATGACATTGCCTGAAGAAAGTGCGCTAAAGTTGAATTAACTTTGCTACCATGGCAGCAATTTAACACCAAGGCATCACGCCTCGCTTCAATTGTCAACAATCTAGCATCAGGGATTGAGCCTGTTGCTTCTAAGTGTTCAGCAACACTTTGAGTAAGTATACCTAACGAATTATCTGATAGAGGGTAATCAGGAATAGGTCGTTGTGCTGGTAATTGTTCTATCCAGGAATTTACCTTCGCCCCCCAATCATCTAGTGGTTGTCTTCCAATAGCCCAATCGTGTTCATCAGCAATTGCTCTTCTTAGATTTCCTACTTCTCTAGCAACTTCAGCAGGAACTGGTGGCAACTCACCAGCCCACACAGGGGCTGTACTTTGATTGGAAACGGGAGAAACTAGAAGTTCACTTTTCTCAGGATCTGCATCAACAATTTCCCAAGTTCGCCCTGCCATCACAAACTGCCTAGGCGTACCATCCTCTTCTCCGCCAGAGGAATCAAGTGACAACACAAAAGTTTCATCGACATTACCCAATGCCTTTCTAGTCACTGCATCTCTAACAGAATAACGTGTTTCATCGGCAATCATGCTGAGGTGGTTTAGCATGTAGTTACGACTTCTAGAACCAGCACTAAACCACCCATTGTTTAGGTTCTCAGTAAGTGATGCGCGTAGAGCGTTGGACCATACTTCACTTTGTTTGTTAGTTAAGTTGGCTAGTTCTTCAGTAGATGGCCTCTTTTCTGGCAAGTCTGGACAATTTTGTCCTGCTTTCTCCCACAGAATTGGAGGCCAAGTTAATGGATCTGAATCAAGTGGATTTTCAACGAGCCTAACTAATCTCCTATCATCGAGGATTCTTAGCATCTCTAGAACTTCTGCATCCTCAATTTCAGAGAAAAGAGTTGCACGACGTAAAAGAGTTGATGCTGAATGTAAGGGGATTATCTTCTCAGCAATCGCAGTAAGAACTAGTTGATTTGCTACAACTGAAAGTGGTTTTCTTCGCCATTCGACTCCTTCTAATTCGCTATCCATTGCTCGGCGCGCAATTACTGCGGCTTCTGCAATATCATCCGTTTCCCAACATAATAACATCCCTCTTGATGTGCCACCTAGAATGTGTTCCGAGCGCCCTACTCTCTGAAGCAATCTGTCAACAGCACGAGGTGATTGAATTTGATGAACTTGTTTTATGGAGCCTACATCAATACCTAATTCCAAACTTGAAGTACAAACAAGTGCGTGCAATTCTCCGCCTTGTAATGCCGCCTCCATTTCATGTCGTGTTTCAGCGGCTAGCGAACCGTGGTGAACTCCAACATCAAGATTGGAATCAAGTTTCGTTAATCTTTGGGCAACTGTTTCTGCAGCATTTCTTGAATTGACAAAGATAAGACATGGGGCACTCTCCCTTACCTTGCTAGCAAGTTTGCGAAGAGCAGCAAGGCCTCGCGGTGAAACATGAAGTTCTAGTGAAAGTGCCCTATCCTCCCCTGTTGGAAGTTCAGTAACCACCTCTAGATCAGTAGGCCTAGGTGCAGGCGCAATACAAGGAATAGCTGTAGGCGAAAGCAAGCGTGCCATTTCATCAGGATTGCCCACTGTAGCAGATATCCCGATTCTCTGAACTCGCCTACCACACAACTCATCAATTCGCTCAAGAGCGATATTTAATTGCGCACCACGTTCAGATGCTGCTAAGTCATGGACTTCATCAATCACTACTGCTCTTAGGTTTCGTAATCCTTCCCTAAGTCTACTTCCAAAGAGAAGTAACTGGCACGTTTCTGGAGTTGTGACCAGTAAGTGAGGAGGATTACGTGCTTGCTTGGTTCTTTGGGATTGTGGAGTATCCCCATGCCGTACATCAGCATTTAGGCCGACTGCTTTTGCTAGATCTGCAATTCTTCTGTCTATGTCCCTATTTAGAGCACGTAATGGAGTTATGTAGAGAATACACAATGGGTCCCAAGATTTTGTCAAGGCATTAGAAAGTAGTGGCATTACTACAGCTTCAGTTTTACCACTACCAGTGGGTGCGATTAATAGTAAGTCGTCACCTGCTAGTAATTGCTTTTGTGAAGCGGCCTGAATTGGCGTAGGAGTCCAGCCACGTTCTTGGGTCAAATTTTCAATTTGACTGGCTAGAGCACTGAAATCTGTTACCACTAAAGTTCCCCCCTTCAAGCGAGGTGGTGGGCTAGAGTGTGAAAAGGTCGCCGGCTATCAATAGTCGTCGTCATCTTCGTATTCATCATCATCTTCATCATATTCGTCATCAAATAGATGATCATCTTCGAATAATTCTGAACGGCCGGTAATTGCTCCTTTCATACTGACGAAAGCGACAATTGGTAGAACAATCATGGCAATAATAATTCCAATTACAGCCAATAGATTTTGACGAGCGCCCTCAACCCAGCCCATACCCCAAGCATATTCCACTGATACACCTACGCTTGCGCTATTGTCTGTCTCATCAACCTCGATAATTTCATTGTCGGCATCAACAATGACAATTACTCTGTCAACACCCTTTTCTGCAGTCCAAGTAACAGTAATTGGAATTGATTCATCAGCAATCCCATTGAGTTTCTGAGTTGCAAATGGTTCTTCAGAATCACCTGAATAGAATGCAACAATAAATTCTAGATTAGTATCTCCAGCAAGATTTGATACCCAAGCCGTAATTTCAACTTCAGCTCCATTAGCAATGATTTCCTTTTCTGCTGATATCTTTTCAATAGTTAACTGGGCTCCAAGAGCACCAAAGCGAACCCACTGTAACTCATAATCGCCATTGAGATCAACTGGCTCCCTAATAGGATCGCTCTTTGAGTTACCTTCAGGTGCAAGTGGATTGCCAGCAGAATCCCAACCTTCAATCCAAAATCCTACTTCATAATCTTGTAGTGGTGGGTTAGTCCCATCACCAATCAAATCAACAGTACCAGTCCATGTAATTGCTTGTTCATCTTGAAGCATACCTAGTAGTGATGAGCCAGAAGCGATTTGTCGGTGATTTTCATCTCTAATCAACCAGTGTACCCATTGTGGGCTCCCCGAAAGGTCAGCATCTTCCCAACCAAGGAACATTACTGGGACTTCCTTAAGTTGGCTTGAATTGGAAATATCAATAACATCAATTGGAGCTAGTCTTTCTAGGACTCTAGGTGGTGCGTGATCAACATGAACCTGAAGAGTTGTCGATACGGCATCACGTGTCATGTCCTCGCCGCGACCGGGAATATTTCTGACACCCGCAAGGAATGTACGGGTTTCACTAGATGCTAGAGTCGGTGCCGCTCCAAGCGGTACTTCAAGACTGAAACCGCCATCATCTGTGAGGCTTCCATCAGACCAATATTGTACGCCATCAAATACCTCCACAGTAATTCCTATATTCTTGGGGGCCGGTACATCACTTCCTTCGTAAACCACTCGGCCAGACCAGCGCAGACGGTCATTTGGTACAACTCTACTACCATCAGAAACTGGACCAATACGTGGCTCTTGTACATCTTCTACAATATATGTTTCAGCGTCAAGAACTAAATCATTTTCAACTCTAAACGTGTGTTCCGTGAAAATAATTCTAGTTGGCTCTGGGCTTCCAAGTTGAGAAAATTCCAATGCCACATCTGACAAATCAGCATCAGGCCAATCCCATGAAAATTCAAATGCAAAGTTAACTATGACCCACGGCAATCCCGTTTCATTTGTTATCACTTGTGCCCCACAACTTTCATCTAAATCACTACTACAAGCAGGCACGATGATGAGGAAATCATCTTCAGTCCAAAAAGTGTTGTTCACACCGCTATAGGATAGTCTTTGTTGGTCTCTGTCTGGGTCGGGTCCTTCAAAATCAAATATCAGCGAAATATCTGTGAAATCAATGAGGCCATTTGCATCAACAAGTCCCAATGTAAGATATTGCGTGGTTCCAGCGAAAGCCCTTTGCCCATCCTCATGGGCAGCCCAGTGTAATCCAGTGAAAACAGAATCCATATCTTTGCGAGTTAGATAGGT
>DASCSU010000109.1:0-5543 GCA_034399495.1 Candidatus Thalassarchaeaceae archaeon | reverse complement strand
TAGGGCGCAATCAACTCTGCCGATGACAGTATCTACCCTTCCGATGTAGGTTCCTTCACTTGTTTCAAGTGCGGTTCCTAGGTGCGGTGCTTCACCAGTGAAAGAGACCAAAAGACCTCCTTCATGGCTCTCACGGTCTACCTTGCCACGGAACTGCATGGGCTAGGCCGGTGGCCGGGCTGTTTTGAACCCACCTGTTTCATTTCAATTGAAATCTGGCGTGTTTGTTTCAATCTCTTCGGCGCCTGACAAGCCCTGCACCAATTAGTGCCATTATTGCAAAACCAATACCAGGTGCAGGCAATCCTCCACCATCATCAGAGGATGAGATGGTATCTGGAAGATTATCAATAGGGTCATCAATAACCAATTCTACATCTTCAACTATGGAAGTACATACTCCAGAAGTGTCACAAGCATCAACTCCAATTGTGTGTATCCCTTCAGTAAGTAGGTCAAATGGAACTTCATCTGTTTGCCATTGGTTCCCTGTTACAGTGACT
The DNA here is from genome assembly GCA_034399495.1 of Candidatus Thalassarchaeaceae archaeon. Taxonomy (GTDB): domain Archaea; phylum Thermoplasmatota; class Poseidoniia; order Poseidoniales; family Thalassarchaeaceae; genus MGIIb-Q1. The sequence continues at coordinate 5,040 of DASCSU010000109.1, read as the reverse complement.
TGACCTTGTTGGACACCATCAATTTTCAGAGTAAAGGTGACCGTTTCTCCATCGGGATCTGAGAAATGCCCGCGTAGAATGTAGTTTGCATCAACCCATTCAAATCCACTTACCTCAATAGTGGGAGGTAAACTCAGTTTGGAGAGTCCTAGGTCATACGAATAATCGAAAGGTGCCATCCCATTTGCAGTTGCTTGAACATATAGTTCAACAGCACCGGGTGAAAGAGTGCCTGCGCTAGCAGTGATGGGGGCATCTGAACTATCTAGGGTAAAGGTAACAGGAACTTCAACTCCATATTGCTTCAAGGTCATCGTCACATCCATTGTCTCACTGTAAGCGGGGCTGAAAGTTAGGATGAAATCACCGAAAGTAGTAATATTGGTTGGGGTAATGCTGAAAATAGGAGCAATTGAGAAAGTTCTCGCTCCACTACTTTGGCTACTACTGTCTGTTGCTTCACAGCTCACAGTAGTACTTTCTCCACTTAATGGTGAAGTGACAGTCCAGTGATTTGCTTCTGCTTCTTCTAGACTCCATCCAGAAGCACCGCTGCAGTCAACATTGAGCATACCAGCGCCCAAATCATCATCGAACCATGAGTTGATATCACTCAAATCAACAATATATTCACTATCTCCAAGACCTGCTACTGGTAACAAATCACCTTCACTGGGTGCATCATTCTTCCAAGTTGGAGGATTATCAACCTCTGGTGGCATGGTTGTGAAATCTATAAAATACTCACGAGCAGCAGGCCAATCCTCATTATCATAGGTATAGATTCGAGAAAAACTAGTCCCTCCTGTGACGGCAGTCAAATCATAATCTAGGTCATCTGTATTGTGAAAAGATTGGCATTCTTCTCTAGCCTCATATGTTACGCCATAGTCATCAGCATCTTCTTTTTCTTCGGTGTATTTAGTGCTACAATCATGTTCTTCAGAGGAATGCGCGACGCGAATGGGGTCATCCTGTGGTGGGAAGATGTATGTGAACTTGGCCTTACTTAGATTTCTTCCAACCATTGCTAGAGTGAAGTTTGTGGAATCAATAGGCTGTTCAAAGTCAACACTCGCATTCAAGAAAATGATAGTATCACAACTGTGTGGTCCACATTGTCCCTGGCTTGCAGGATATACTGGAACTTCTTCACAGGTGGGACTCCCTGTCGGGCCACCATATTGGTCGCGGCAAGTTCTTCTTTCAGGATGGTCTTCTGGAATGAGGTTAATTTCTTCAAGAGTCATACCCTCTTTTATCCATGTTGCATTATTCCAGTCAACACCTGAGCCACCTCTGTGTGGGGGCCCTCCACGGAAACCTATACGCGTATAGGTTTGAATCACACAATCCACACCAACAGCCTCCACGCCACCTCTTTCATCGGTTGAAAGCCAATTATTATCTCCACCAGGTAATCCTTCAAAGAGGCCATCAAGACTATCTCTAAGATCACCTGCAAAAGTGCCATTCACCATTGCACTTGCTTGGACAGAAGCCCCATCCCAATTCTCATTGATTGTCACTTCAAAATCTGCATAGTTATAGTAAAACATATCCTCAAATGAGTATCCAGTACAATCTGCTTCAATACCCTGCCTTCCAGTTGCGGAATTTATCGTTTCAATTTCATTTACATCTTCATCAATCGCGGCTGGTTGCATCATGCTAGGGAGAGATGAAAAAATCATTAGCGCTACCAAAACAAATGCGAAGAATAACTGTCCGTTCCTTGTCTGCATGGCTTCGCGAGGTCGCGTTCACTGAAAGAGGGTTTTCCTTGTTGATACCTAGTGTGTTTCGATACACTGGTGTTGGAATCAGGGCCGAAGTCGCTTGAATCTGCGTAAAAACAGCATTCCTGGTATGATTGACCACAGAATAGCGGAAGCCCAGATGTATATCTGGGAAAGTTGGGGCCGGGCATCGGCATCTAAGTTGCCTTCAAGCAGTAATTGGTAAACTCCATTCGGAGATAGTAGGTCGATAATGTCGCTAAAGTGATTGTATTGGGCAGACTCAAAATCTGTAATATCTACTCCCATGAAAGTAGCTAGGATTGCAGTTAATAATAGCCAAACTAAAGTGAAAAGCATCCAGATTCCCACACCCAGTGTTACTGATGAGCCGAGGTCCTTTGCAATGCTTGAGGCTAGCAGTTGAATACAGGCATACCAGAAGATAATCAGACCAGTTGGTATCATGAAATAAATCCAATCATATAGGCTCGGTAATTCATCAATTTGTACCTTAATCAACAAGGTGCCCACAGCACAGGCAACAGCGGTTGGAATGAATACTGACAACCATAGTCCTTGAAGTTGTGAGCGAGCCAAATCAAAGCGATCAATTGGTTGTGATAATTCGATGGCTAATTCACCAGTCAATCGTTTTCTGCTAATACCGTCAAAACCTAGAAGCACAACTCCTAAAGTTGCCGAAAAGAGAACAAATAGGCTGACAAGAAATAGTATTTCGTAAGGTGTTTCAAATTGTAATTCAGAAGTAACAGCAGCCGAAGGGTCAGAAAGCCCCCAACTACCACCTACAATGAATAGCAATAGAAGAGTCATCAGAGCCAACATACGTGGGCTGCGGAAATGCATTTTTGCCTCTATCCAAGAGAGGCGCAAAATCTTCTTTTCACGCGCCACTCTACTCATCTTCGCTAGCCTCCCATTTTCGAAGAGGAATCATTGAATCATCGCCGACTTCAAGACCCACCGTATCTGCAGATTCACCCGTTGCCGCAGCCAACATGTCCTCTAGAGTTGGTAGCATAGTTTGTAAAAGAGAGATTTCACCACCGGCTTCTTCTATGGATTGCAAGATTCTATGCCTTTCATCACTACCCCAACCCCCTCTTTTGTGCAGGGTGATACGCCATTCTTCATCTGGCCAAGCCTCACATTTCTCAAGAGACACATTATTTCCAAAAGAGTCTGCTGAAGGAGGGCACCAGCCCTTGCCAGCCACTATCAATGAGGGCTCGCAGCCCAGTATTTTTTCAACCTCAGAGATGGTTCCTGATGCAATCATCTGTCCTCTGTGAAGAATTGCCAATGAATCCACAAATAATTCCATTTCATGTAGATTATGACTGCTGACAATGATGGCAACTCCATTGTTAGCAAGTTCGCGTAGAAGGCGACGGAAAGCAGCTTGAGCGACTGGATCAAGTCCATTCAGCGGCTCATCTAATAGTAATATGTCAGGTGTCCCTAGTAGAGCACATGCTAGCGTCAACCGTTGCCTCATTCCTTGACTCATATTGTCTAATGGTGTATCCATGCGGCTACTCATTCCAACAATTTTCAATAATTTTTCAGGACTTTGCCCTTCACCACGTATGGTGACTAGGCGACTCAAAACTTCACGTGGAGTTGAGGTGCCTGACCAGTTAACTCTCTCTGGCATTAATCCAATATGGCGTTGAGCGTTAGACCAACCTAGCATCTCTCTGTCCTGCCCAGAGAATCGAATATCTCCCTTATGTTGCGTGTTAAGGCCAGCGATAGTGTGTAATAGAGTGGTTTTACCAGACCCATTGGGTCCAATTAATCCGAGAATTGAGCCGGAGTGGACTTGTAAATCGACATCATGGATGCCAGCACCGAATCGCTTTTTCCACGGGCGTTGCCAGTTTGGCAAGCGGTGACGGTAGGTAACGGAAGAGAGCGATAGTAGCGGCGCTCCCTCTTCCATGCGCCGTGATTAAGCATCATGTTCTCAAACGTGCCGCTTGAAGTCCCTACAGTCGGTGATTTAACCCGTAAGTTCGGTTTCGGCGACTTGAAGCCCATGAACCTCCTCTTCTCCATGATGACTTGGTTAGCTCCTTTGGGGCTACTTCTTGTATGGCAGTGGAGTTTGTGGCGAGAGCATCAAACTAAAGTTCAGTTCACGGATTGGTTGCGAGCAGATCCTTTCATCGGAGGCCTAGTATTGGCACAAGCACTAATCTTTCTTCTACCGCTTGGACTTTGGCTTATTCTAACCCTGTTTATCTTTGCCACTGCTTTTTCACTACTTAGAAATAACCAACAAAGGGTTGAATGGGGCCAAAGAAAAGGAATCCGTGCCCTTGCCTTAGTTTTCTTGATTTCAATGCACCTAGTTGCGGGCTTCCTGCCAGCATCACAGCCGAGTGCCGAGGTTGTATGGGGGCCACCTATCATTGAGGGCTCAGAAAATACTCCAGCATGGCCTGCTTCAGAACAAAAGGTATAGGTGTTTACTGATGGAGCTATAGTGGTGGAGACTAGTATGGTAACTCCAGGGGTTCTGAACCCGTGGCTTGCTTCATGGGGTGTGAATGAATACTCCCAAATGAGTGGGGCAAAAGAGGCCCGCTTTCAAGAGGCAGTTGCTTTGATGGATGATTGGACTGGCTCAAACGCATTTTCTCTTTCACCTATTCATGATGGAGTGATGCATGATTATGATGGTCAGAAACTACTCTTCACTCACGATGATGTAATGCTAGATTTGCTAGGGCTCCATCCTTCAGGAGAAATGATTACTGTTTGGAAGCCAACATGGGGTGGCGAAATGCATTTACTCACAATCATCAAGGTTGGCCCCGATCCTTTTTTGGGTAATCCAGGAGCACAATCGTACGTTGTAGATTGGCTTAATTCCAATTGAGGCGCCTATAATATCACCGAATATATTCGGTTTAGGGGGCCCTAATTTAGGGGGGCCTAATCTTTAAGTATAGGGGCTATGTCCGGCGGTTTAGGGAGACCTAAAAATGATGAATATGGCTATGATGAGCAGGAAAAAGATTACTAGTACGATTTTGGTAATGTTGATGGTAACAACCTTTCTTTCAGGTTGTTTGGGTACGGATGAAGATGAAATGGTAATCAAGATTGCCTTCTCGGTTCAGGACGACTATGATAATCCAGAAATGAATCCTCAGACCTTGGCTGACTTTGTTTCATCAGAAACAGGCTTAGAAGTTGAACTATACCCCATTTCATCAGATGGGATGGCTCTTGAGGCTCTTCGATTTGGCCATGCAGATATTGCTTT
>DASCSU010000108.1:0-5597 GCA_034399495.1 Candidatus Thalassarchaeaceae archaeon | reverse complement strand
CCGGAGGTGTTACTAGCCAGGATGGTTTTTGAGGGGGCAAACTCATCGAGGTCAGAGAAGATAGCTCGCTTCAATTCGAGAACCTCAGGAATTGCTTCTATCACTAAGTCTGTATCATGGACAGCCATGGCCAAGTCTTCGTGACCGAAGGTAGTAATATTTCTCATCCATTCTTCTTTCTGTTTAGGAGTAGTCTTACCTCTCTCAATTCCTTTATCCCAAAACGTCTCAATATTAGTAAGTCCTGTAGCAAGACCTTCAGGAAAAGCATCGTAAAGTCGTGTATCCCAACCAGCTTGTGCACAAATTTGTGCTATCCCAGCACCCATTGTACCAGCGCCTATGACGGCGACAGAACGAATCTCCATGAATGACCGAAAGGTATTGTGGCCATTACCATTGCTAATAATTCACAATCATTTTTCTCGACCGTAAGCTGCTAATGCTGCTTGAAACAGTCTTTGTCTTGGGACATCATGCTCTATAAAACAGGTAAATGGGGCTAAATCTTTGATTAATTCAATACAAGAAATATAAGCGCCATAAACAAATGCATTCACATTGTCAGTCGCGGGGATATCAAATCCAAGTTTAGCCAATCCTTTACGAGTATCATCGTCCCAAATAGTGTAAGTATGGTGGGTAAAATGAAGATAACTAGAAACCCTACGCATGTCATTTTCTGCTTCAACTGATAACGATTCAAGAAATAGTGTATCGGGGTAACGAATTGCATACAACATTAGTGTGACTTCTCTTTCAACATCCTCTCCCCAAGTCCGAGGTTCGAGGTCCATCCATTCATCAATCATGTCAAACATTTGACCAGTGTAAGGCCGGTAAACTCTGTACAACAATTCTTCATAACCTTCAGGTTTTTGATTCTCGTTGTGGTGAAAAGCCTCAAATAATTCTGGGACTCTTTGAAAAAAGGGTTTCAAGATTTCACGATTTACATTGAGCAGGGCAAAGGCCTGCATGAATTCAACCCCTACCTACCAATTTCCTTTCCATTCACGGTATTGAATCCAATCTTGTTTGAGTAACTCATCTAATTCAGGCAAATCTTCATCATTTGGCAGATTATTGTAGAGATATTGTTCCCAAGCAGCATCGTCTCCAGTGAACGGCTCTCCTGTGGTAGTAAATTTAAGATCCACATAATTACCTACACTACGATTGAATTTATCTGAAGGGATGAAAAGTTCTTCTTGGCCTTCCGGGCGACCTTTGTTTATTCTTACCATTTCCTGTCTTAGTTCTTCCCAGTAAAGATTTCTGCTAGCCTCATTAAGATGGTCTCTATCAGCAGGGATATCAGATTCACGTTCATCGAATCGTCCTTTAATTCCGTAAACATAAGCCCATTGAGCAGATGTCGATTCATCTACACCAAACAAATCAAGGCCCGTTGAAACCCACTTATTGATGTACTTTTGAAGAAGAGAAATTGGAACCACGCCTTGCTTTACAATCCGGCGTAGGCCATTTGCGCCTGTTCCCAAATGAAACGACTCTTCTTTCAGCATAGGCCCCATGCTTGCTGCTAGAGGTTTGAAAGAAGAGGTACTCAACATTTTCAACTGATATTTACCATCACGGTCAATAAAATGGGTGAAGCAAAAGAAATCAATCCAATTTCTAATGGGTTCATTGAAAGACCCCAACAAACGCGGTCGATCTGATTCAGAACGAATTGGATTTGATGAAGAATTGCGTTCTAGCAACTTCTGAGCTTCTCTAATTCCATGTTCGCCAAAATAATTGCATAGGATATATGCCATTTGCCAGCCATGACGTTGTTCTTCACACATAATCCTAAGTGCAGATTTACGGTCATATTCAGTAGGTGCAGAGTCAAGAAGATGCCATTGCTGTTCCACACTACCAAATTCAGTATCTCCTTGAACAGTTAGCATGCTAATGATTGCATCTCGGACGCTCTGTTGTGGAATTTGCATTCTTCTATCCCATTTTGGCATACCTTCAAAATCACCAAATTCAATTGTGTCACCTGCACTTTCCCAATCAAACTGAATATTAAATCGATAATCACCTAACCAGGCGGGGTCAAAACCTATTCTTGTCTGCCATTCTTCAAACTGTTCAACCCACGCTTGAAAATTTGGCTCATACTGCTCAACAATTTCGACGCTACTCATATTATACCCCTCTCTCACCTTCTTTATTTTAATTTGGGTATTGATTCCTTTCATTTTTCGCCAATACTTCTTTCTTTTGGGCTTTGATGTCTAATATTATCAGCGAATTCCTCTATAATATGTTTTTCAATTAGGTGTATCATCTCACATAAAGTGGATTTTGATACTGACAACAGCTCAGCTAAGGCAGTCAAAGTAATTCTTCTTGGAATTTCGTAATAACCTTCTAAAACAGCTCGATCAAATACCTCACGTTGTCGAACTGTGAGTAATCTATGATTAGTTGTGTTACCAAATCCAATGATTCGGTGTGTGACATCTCCTTCCTTTAGTTTGGTTACGAGAACACGAGCATGTGCTTGATTAACAATTAAATCCCATTCAACCCAGCCATCTAAGACTTCAAACGGAGTTTTTGGAACGGCTTCAGATTCCATTAGTGGGCGGAGAAACCCCCCTCCGCCTTTTCCAATGTGAAGGAGCGCTTCTACTCCTGTATCAAATTCATCTAATATTGTGTATTCATCTATTGAATTAATTTCATTTAGAGTATCTCTGATAATAGCGCTATCAAGACCAATTATTTCCACTAATACACTCCCTCTTCCTTTGGGTAGTGGCATATGTTCTACAACACGTAACACTAAGCCTGGATGTGTGCGTGTGAAAATCCCTGCCCAGTGTTCTTCAGGCAACCTAATTTGAATTAATAATCGCTGTGCAGACACTGAACCTCTCTCCTTCTCTTTCATCGTTTACCCTCATTTCATTAAAGTGCGTCGGATTTTCGTTGTAATACGATGATTACCAACGTAGCAACAAGTCCAACCCCAACATAAGGCATGGTATTCATCGGTTCCCCAGTATCAGATGTAAATCCAACAGGGTCCCCTTTTGGAGGTGGGCCTGTTGCAGTTTCAGATACTACATTCCAGAGATCTGTTGTATCGGGAGCACCGTCCCCATTTACTGAATTACCGTAGCCAGTAAATGTAACAGAACCAAATTGAGGTGCAACCCAGTCAAAGGTCCAAGAGCGTTGGTCATTTCCTATTGTTGTATGCGTAAGTTCTCCATTCTCTATTTGAGTTAAACCGTCAGAAGGTGATAGAATTCCACCAGTGGCACGTAGATTGAACCCACCATTGTTTGTCCCAGTACTATTGGGGCCACCGGTAATAGTCAAAGTTAGTGGATAAGTGCTACCGGGAGAAAACTCACCATCTGGGAGTCCAGTAAGCGACACAGAGACTTCAGCATCCTGAGTTCCGCCACCGTGGCAGACACAGCCATTATCTACTCCAACTCCACTGATTCCATTTGATTCTCCTATAGCTGCGGGCCCGACTATTAGTAGTAAGCATAGCACAATTATAATCACAATTTTATTCCTATTTTGTTTAATGCCGACCCCTCCGTAATTATCGGAGAGGGGGCCTGCGAGGATTATTAACGCCGAACATGTTCGGGTCGGTGGGAAATAGGCAACATAGATCAAATAATTATCAAATCAGTTTCCAGTAAATCGTGGAGTTCGGCGTTCAGTGTAAGCGGCGATTCCTTCCTTGGCATCACTACTGTTGAACAGTGCTGCTTGTAATTCTCTTTCAAATGCAAGATGATATTCAAATGGCATTTCTGGACCTGATTGGCAACTTCGCTTGATATTTCCAACTGCTTTTGTGGCCTTCATTGGTAATGTGAATTGGCTAGTCCAGTCAAGAATATCTTGTCGGAAATCTGCTGCAGAGCTGTCCCAAAGATGGTTGATTAGGTTCAATTCTACACCCTTTTCAAAGGCAAGTAGTTCTCCTGTAACCATGTATTCTAGTGCCTTTGCCTTACCAATAAGGCGAGTTAAACGAGCAGTACCTCCAGTGCCTGCAAGAACACCCAAATTGATTTCTGGTAGCCCAATTTTTCCGGAATCCTTCCGCGCAATTCTAATGTCACAAGCCATTGCAATTTCAAGCCCGCCACCAACAGCGTGACCGTTTAATGCAGCGATAACTAATTTTGGTGTCTGTTCAAGACGGCTAAGGGTCTCATTTGCATGTAAGCAGAAATTATACTTGAAACCAGGTGTTACACTATTGAGCATGGCGATGCTAGCGCCCGCTGAGAAGAATTTTTCACCGTGCCCTGTCATTACAATAACATGCACATCATCATCAAAACGTGCTTTGACAATTGCAGTATCAATATCTCTCATCATTTCATGCGTGTAGGTGTTAGGCCCCACTGCTCCCTCTTCTAAGGGGGCACCAGCAGAATCTGAAGCAAGTTCAATGATTGCGATTCCATTATCAGTCACTCCATAGTTCACAAGATTGTTCGGCATTGCTTCAAGTTCGGGCCAGTTAGTCATGTCTATCGAACCCCCGACATGGGGTACGCATATCAATTGAACCCCACTCCCTAAGGGAGTGGAAAAAGCAGTAATTTAGCATTGTTCAATTTTGTATTCAAGCACCAGTATTTTTCTTCTATTTATTGTTATTAAATTGTATTTCAAACAATAAATTAGGCGGCGTTTCTTCTGAAATGATTAAAACCGAACATCTTCGGATATTATATATTTATTCAATTAGGCGCTAAAATCTCAATTTTTTCACAAGAAAACATGTTCGGGAATAAATCAACCTTCAGTACATACCTAAGAGAGGTGTGACAGTAGCGGATTTGGAGTTATCTCAACCAGTTAATGGGCGCTTAGAAGATACCCTTCTTGGTTGGAGGGGTGCTTCTTTGAATGAAGTACTATGGTTGGCGCGTGAAACCTTAGATGATCCAGAGTGGCCTACGGTGAAAGCGTGGCGAAATAAAGGAGGGAAAGTGCTCGGTCATTTCCAAGTATATTTCCCTGAAGAACTTGCACATGCGGCTGGAATGCTACCACTCAAAATGTGCGGGGCACCTGTAGAGCCCAGACTTTCAGACAGCCGTTTTGGTTCCTATCTCTGTTCAATAATGAAGACAAATCTTGAGCAGGCTTTGAGCGGTCGGGTAGAATTAGAGATGTTTGTAACTCATCCGATTTGCGATGCTGCTCGCAATCTTGGAGCCATTTGGGGCCGTAATTTTGACTACCCATGTCAGATACTTTATCTGCCTCAGAATCCTAATTCAAGTTATTCAAAGCAATACTTAATGGAGGAATATCAACGAATTGGTCAGATTATTCAAGATGTAACAGGCAATGAAATTACTGAAGATGCATTGGCAAAATCAATTTCAGTATTCAATGAGAATCGCCGTCTATTACGTCAACTATATGATGTCAAAAAAGAGACACCATGGAAGATCACCGCTGATGAAGCTTACACTCTTGTGCGCTTAGCTGGGATGATGCCACGTGAAGAACACAATGAAATGATGACTCAAGTACTTGGTCAACTTGATGAGAGACCAACACGTAAGCAAGATCGAATTAGA
>DASCSU010000107.1:0-5685 GCA_034399495.1 Candidatus Thalassarchaeaceae archaeon | reverse complement strand
ATCAGAGAAAGGTTGGCCTCTTGCCTTGGCTGCCCTCAAACCAGAGGGGGGGTGGCTACACTTGCACGGGAATGCACCCGGAGGCGAAGAAGAAACATGGGCAGATTCTGTATTACAACAACTTGCTGAAATCGATGAAAGACAAGTAGTCCTAGAAAATTTAGTGAAGGTGAAATGGTATGCTCCACGCATTAGGCATTGTGTCCTAGATATCAAAATTGGATAATTACTCAGTGTAAGCTGTGTACATCTCAGCAAGTTCGACTGGATCTGTCATTGCACCTAATGTAAAGTCAACAATGACACCTGTTTCATTGACTACAAAGGCGTTTGGAATACCGCCTACTTGCAGAGAATCAGCCAAATCTGGAGCGTTCATGAATGGCCTTGAAAGATTGCGCCCAATCATTTCCTCAGAAGATTCCTGCCATTCACTCATGTTTGTGTAATCATCTCTTATTTCTTTGTTGAATACCAGTAACTTACCTTCAGGGATTACTTGGTCATAAGCGTCTAGTGTTGCTTCACAATGAGCACACCAAGGTGCAGAAAAATAAGCGACCCAAACGCTGCCTTCCATGGTTGTAAGGTTCCAAGATTGGTTGTATTGATCTACAGTAGCAAAAGAAGGCATTGGTAATCCAATCCACTCGCCTTCGGGCGCAATTACAGTTCCACATTCCATTTCTTCACAACTATTTGTCCAATCACATGGTATCCCAATACATCCTGACATAGAAGTAGAGAGTATTGTCATCAAAGCGAACAGGGCAACCGCTTTCTTGCTCATGGATATGCTAGCCACCCCCTACCTAATGTAACAGATGGTTAATTGATTTGACATAAAGTGAAGTTTTTCACACATTTTGACAAGCGTCACCCTCATGGTGGAGACAGTGTTGGGGTGTGTATGAGCGAGCCTTTGGAGGCCGAATTGGTTACCGAAGAAGGTAGCGTTTCGGATGCCATCGCTAGAGAAAAAATGCAACTTAATCTTGCAATGGGAGCAACAGCAATCGTGATTGTTCTGTTCATGATTCTTGCAACTGTTTGGGGTACTATATCCACACATGGGGGCGGGTATGGATCAAATGGACAATGGGAATGGTGGGAGGTTCCATTAGAACAGCGCCATACAATGGGATTGAATGTAAGTGGAGAGCGGTCTGTTCTTCCTGAACAAGGCCCTTACAATTGGACTGGGCCAACAGAACATTTCGTAGAAGTTGACCTACCTGCTTCAGAACAAGATGTTGGTTATCCAGAACCTGCATTGATGCATGTTGCATTGTGGATGCCAAATGTACCCCCTGGGACAAAAGTTCCTGTAATTGCAACTATCCATCCATACTATGATTTTGGAGGTGAAGGACTCCCCGGAGCAGGCGATGACTCGACCCCAAACACTGTCCCTGACGGCGGCATTGGTGCTTGGGTACTGGATCAATTCGTACCCTACGGGTACGCATTAGCACAAATCTCAACATTTGGTACTGGAAAATCAACTCACTGTCAAGATGTCAAAGGACTTGGAGAACAGACTGGTATTCAGGCTGCTGTCCACTGGCTTGGTGAACAAGAATGGAGCAATGGAAATGTTGGAGTCATGGGCAAATCATACGCTGGGACAACCAACTGGGAAGCAGCACAACAACCCTCTGAACACCTCAAGACAATTGTCCCAATCTCTGGCTCTATCGGAGTGCAACAGATGTTCTATCGTAATGGTAGTAGCGAAAGCAGGGCAATGGCCTACGATATCCTATACCAAGGTGCTACTACTGATTTGACTGAAGATGATATGAGAATGTGTAGTGATGATATCATCGGACCCCTCAGCCCTTGGACTACTTGGGCTGGAGCAGGACTGGGTGGTGATGAATGGAACGATTATTGGGATGAGCGGTATCATCTCCAAGATGTTCTTGACAACTACGAAGGTAGCGTCTATCTCGTATGGGGATTACAAGACTGGAATGTAGATCCATACCACGCTTACCCTGCATTTGAAATGCTAAATGAAGCAGGTATTCACACCCGTGCTATTTCTGGACAATGGGCCCATAATTACCCCGACCAACCAGACAGACATGATGACCTAGATAGTGGATATGGTGCTGAAGGATTCCCCAACATGAGCCGTATGGATTGGGCAATAGAACTGTTCAACTGGTTCAACTATTACCTCAAGGGTATAGGCGAAGAGCCTGGAGCAGTAGTGCAAATCCAAACTAACGATGGACACTGGCATGTTGAGGATACTTGGCCACCAGAGGACATCGTGTGGGTAGGGCATGAACTTAATGCGTGGGAAGGTGGTATGTCGGGCACCATATCAGCAACTAATTCAATGACTATTACTAGCCCAGAATTAGCCGAAGATGTACACATTTCTGGACTCCCAACTTTACACCTTGATGTGCGAACTGGGTGGTGTGGAGGAGGGCAAATTTTTGCCACCATGTATGATGGAACTAATGGCTTACGACTAGGTCATGCAACAATGGATGTGCGCTATCGTGATGGTGGATATGAATCAAAAACAACAACGCCGATCACTACCTATCGAATGTTGATGGAATTTAATCCAATGGATGTTAGAATCCCTGCTGGACACACGATTCAATTAGTTCTAAGCGAATCTGGAGAAGATTATCTTCCCTCTCCTTGTGCTGTTAGTGGATTAGCAATTGTTGCAGGCATGCAAACTCTAGGGCTGCCTGTAATTGACAGGCCTGCGGGAGATTCACACTGGTTCACTGTACCGCAGTTAGAACTTGAAGAATCTAGTTGACTACTCTTCTGAATCAGTACGTCCTCGCATTGACCCATATTCATTGAACCATTCAGTATCAAGTTCATCTTCCTTGCGCTCGATAGTATTTCTCAGAATAATTCCGTGGTGGGTGTGTAATTTTCTGTTACGCATGGCGCTGTTAATCTCCCCCTCAAGTTCTCGAAGTCGAGAAACTGAAGTGATTTCTGATATGGCTGAATCAAATCTGCGGAAATTTTTACTCCTGAAAGATCTTAGAACGGCATAGATAGGAATCAAGCCAATTGGGATAATGAGTTCTGATGAGAGTGCTGAAAATAGCCATGAGAGTGAAAATTCAAATCCTTCGATATGATAATTGGTAGAAAACCCTGAGCCAGGGGAGAAGAAGAATCCTGTATTGACTCCCCCATACATATTGAACGGCGTTTGGTCTTCATCAAATATATCACTGCCTCTATCTGCTTCAATTAAATCAGGCCAACCATCATTATCGTCATCAAGGTCGACAACATCTGGTATAGTGTCATAGTCTGAATCAATAGGAGTGCTAGAAGAATTGAAAATGTCATATTTCATTACTGCATTTGATGATGCCAATTCCAACTCGTTAGAGATCCCATCGCCATCAATATCGTCATCAAGAAAATCAGGTATCCAATCATTATCAATATCTCGACACCCTTTCATTTGAATCCTGCTAGAACCAAAAGTATTGGGGCAATCATCTGAGACATTGGTATTTGGCTGGTCAGCATATCCATCGCCATCATCATCCGACCAAGCTTCAGGGTGGTCTGGAAATGCATCTTCAGAATCGTTGTATCCATCGCCATCTGAATCTGTGAAAAATGGTTGAATTGATAATTCCCTTGAATCAATATCTTGGGGGAAAGTGAACATTAGAAAAACACAAATTGCAAATGGTAGCAACCATGCTTTCCTATACATCAATTTGTCGAGAGGGAGTCTTGTTTATGAAATCGTGTTACATATATAAATTAGAAACAACGAATAAGGAAATACCCACGCCCTATCGTCAATGGGACAATGGCGTTCTCGGTTTTCTGCGCTGTTCTTGGTTTTTATTCTACTTTTACCTGGCTGTTTTGGTGGCTCTGAAGAAGAATTAGATAGCGACCCATTCCCTGAATTCAATTCAACTGCAGATGATAATGTCACCTACTCTCTATCAGATTTTTCTGGCAACCCATTTATCGTACTTTTTTCTGCTGAGTGGTGTGACACACCTTGCCACATGACCATGCATGCTATCACATCTATATTGAATGACTCTTCCATGATTGTAATGAGTACCGACCCTCAAAATAACCCCCAGGGAATTACTCTAAAGGATTGGCATGATAAGGCGGACGCTCATGATGATGAAGATGATGATGAAGGACAAACTCTTCGAATTCCTTTCATGAAAGGGGTTGATGTTTCAAAAGAGTTGGAAATTGACGCCCGCCCAACTATCATTTTTGTGAACGGTGGTGGGCATATCAGTGATATTCATGAAGGGGCGTTGACTAATCGAACTATGATCCAAAGTTACTGGGCTAACGCCGGTGGTACTATCTGATGCGAATTCTTGCATTCGAAGATTCCTACGATATTGAAGCCTTGTTGATTGCAGGTAATATTGATACAAGCCAGTTCACAATTGAACAGAAATGGAACTCAGAAGATGCTTTGTCAGCCATCAAGGATTTCGCACCTGATGTCCTATTGCTTGATCATTTCATGCCTCCAATGAAGGGACTTGATGTGTTGAAAGCAGTTATCCTAGAAGTGGAAAAAAAAGAAATGATACGCCCAAAAATGATTATTGGCATTAGTTCGGCGGGATTTGCAAACCGAGCCATGCTCAATGCTGGAGCTGACCTTGCAATAGCCAAGTTTAATCTTGCAAATCTAGAACTTTGGTCAGAATAATTCTAATCGCCGGGGTACCAATCATCATTTCCAGGAGTACGATACCACCACTGGCCATCATCATCTCGCCACCATTCGACATTATCGTCATCTACGTAATAGTCCTCTTCTTCTGGCTCTTCTTCAACATCCTCGCCCTGTTCTCTACGGATGTCTTTCTTGACCTGAGATGCAGTATCCTCTACATCGTGAAACACACGGCCTGCAACTGGATCTTGTGCAACCATCTGGTCATGGTCGCCCGCCGCTATTGCTTCATCACTATCTTTGTAAAATTCTTCAGCCATTTGTCGCTTGTAATCGTCGTATTCATTGGAACCCCAAGAACCTTGGAAAGAATCAGTACGAGAGCGCATCAAATCGTCTAGATTTACTGGACCACCCAACTCTAGTTCTGGTGCATCTGGCATATTTTCAGCATCATAATCCTCATTTGATTCTGATTGTAACTTAGGGAAAGTTCGACCATCGGGGTGAACCTCTTCAATGGCCTCAATGAGAATATCATGTTCCTCTTCGTCGATATTCTCTTGGTCATACTCACGGCGAACAATTTTAACGATTTTATTCAATTCCCTACCTAATTGTTCTATTTCGGTATTCTCTTCGGTTTTCTCGATGTGCCTACTCAATCGATCATAGGCTGTGCCTGCAAGGCTTCCCAAAAAGCCGCCCAGACCTTTCTTCTTGCGCGCCAATCCTGTCACCTTTGACGGTGATGTGAGGCCAAGCCTGTTAAGGGATTCGCCCTAGAGAGTAAATGTGGTTGATGCTTGGCTAGTGGAAGCGATGGCGTCTTACAACGCCGTTTCTTTGACAAATAAAGATGGATATAGCGGTTTGATTCATATGCCTGGTGACACTATAGAAAAAATCCTTCTCTGGTCTCTTGAATCACTTCCTGATGAGATATTAATCGGTCTAGATGCCGACAATAAAAGACCTCATCGAGCAGAAGTCGATGAAGCCTT
>DASCSU010000106.1:0-5745 GCA_034399495.1 Candidatus Thalassarchaeaceae archaeon | reverse complement strand
ATTCAATTATTCATTGCTTGAAATATTCTTCTTTCTATTCCTATTCCATTTCTTAATTCGAGGTAGTTGCCATTTGATAATGCCTGTCCAGAATACAATCCCTAAGACTGCAGTTGCGACAAAATTTGTCACTTCTGGTCGATCGTTCCAATATCCCGTGTCGCCACTGAACGTGATTGCACCGAAATAAAATGAAATGCCAAATCCAAAGCCGAGGTGAATCCAACGAAGAATAGTATTCCAATTCCTTGCCATAACTAACATCTTTAGTTATCCCAAGGGCTCATTTGGTATTTGTCCCTAACTGCCAAACCCAAAACCAATTGCTGCATCGACTCCAGGCATATTATAGCCCAACATACCAGCTAGCATGTATATTGTACCAATTAGAAGAGTTAATCTTACACTGTTAGACATTTCAACTGCATTTGGAAGGAATGTTAAACATACTAATCCCCCAACAATCAAGGCTGAACTTATAGTGCCCCAGAAAATTGCCCTACCTGTATATGTATTCATCAAATCATTATGTGCATCTAGTTGATCAATATATTCATCCAAATCATCTGCATATTGTAGTAAAGCATCTGTATAATTCTCATTCTCAGAAGAATTGAGCCCATTATTGTCAAGATCGAAATCAGATGATGTGATTATTTCTGGAGCGTCTGGAGCATTTGTGTAATCTGCTGAAGTTGCATAGGATGAGGAAAAAATCAATGCTAGGAATCCTAGGCCAATAATTAATGAAATGAATACCCTCGGGGCAGTTATCTTCTTAAAAATTGGTTTCAAGTCTTGAACATCTACTTTCCCATCTTTATTCAAATCAAATATCGAATTTTTTTCCGAGTTCTCTTCTGCCATAATTCACACCATTAGTTATTCATTTATTAGTTTATCATTAATCAGTCAAACAATTCATCATCCAATAAATCTTCATCTTTTGCTATTTTCTTAGCATCTTCAGCATCATCCCTGTATTGCTTGTATTCTTCCCACTCTTCATCGGAGATCTCTCCATCCCCATCTTTGTCAAGTGCATCAAACATGATATCTGAAGATGAATCCCAAGCTAGGCGTCCAGCATTTCTCTTGCTACTAACTACTAGACCTGTTATGATTAATATTAGCACTACAATAAATCCTACAAGTCCTAATGTCATCATGTTGTCACTTGATACATTAAGTGTATCTTGCTTAACTTCACAACCACGATTATTGATTACTTTCGCATCAATTGGAGTATTAGGGCATTCATCTTGATCATCAGTAATCCCATCGCCATCCTGATCATCTTTTATTTGATCAGGCACATCTGGATCATCAGAACAGCCATCCAAACCTATTGAAGCACCTGCAGGAGTTGTTGGGCAAGTATCTAAATTATTAGTAATTCCATCCCCATCACTATCAAGTTGATAAGACGCACATCCATTCAAATTTACAGGGAAATCACCAGTTGTATTAGGGCAAGCATCAATCAAATCTACAACACCATCTATGTCCGCATCAGACAAACCAGCCTGACAACCAAGGATGTCCACTTCTACACTTAATGGGGTATTTAGGCACTGGTCTATTGAATCTAAAACACCATCTCCATCTGAATCTCTCTGTGTTGAACCACATCCAACTACATCGATTGTTAATATGTCATAACCAGGGGTTCCCTGACAATCATCTAAATTGTCAGTGATGCCGTCATTATCTGAATCTTTTTGAGTCATTCCACACCCATCATAATCGACTACATCGCCAACTGGAGTTTGTGGGCACTCGTCATGAATATCTGCAACACCATCTTGGTCCCAATCATCTGTTACTAAATCACCAACAGCACAACCAACCAAATTAATTTCTGAATTAGGTGGTGTTTCGTCACACACATCCACTTCGTCGTTAACACCATCGCCGTCGCTGTCTTTCTCAGCAGGAGCACAACCATCGATATCAACTGTAGCTCCTAATGGTGATTCAGGGCAAATGTCATTGCTGTCATATACACCGTCGCCATCAGAATCTACTTGTGATTCGCCACAACCAAACTCATCAACTGATTCAGTGATAGGGGTGCCTGGGCAATTATCTACGAGATCAACATACCCATCTCCATCAGTATCTCTTTCAGAAATCCCACAACCTTGGGGATTAACTGTATGTACTTGTGTTGCGGGTGTACTCAAACAATAATCCATATTTTCTTTGATGGTATCGCTATCTGTATCATCTATGCAACCATCAGAACCAACTGTTTCAGTTCCCTGTCCAGTGAAAAGATCCCACATAGGGTCTGCAAATTCTGTTGGGCATGAATCGACAGGATCGTAGAATTGGTCTGAATCACTATTGTCTATACAGCCATCTGAAACTTGTGTTGATGAGCCGTTTCCTTGATAGATGTCATATCCACTTGCATCCTCATTAGGACAATTATCATTCCAAAATGGTACTTGATCACCATCATTGTCAGACTCGAGAACTTCTATGGGCAAAAATCCAAGTTCAGTATTTACTGTACTAGATATACTGCCACCAATGTCATCAACCGCATTGAAATAAATTGTTTGTTGGCCAACTGGAAGTTGAGTTGTGGTAATTGTATTTGAATTAGCCCACATGCCTGGATAAAAGGCATTAGAATAGGTTTGGCCATTAGTGTGAGCTGAGTACCATACATATTCACTAATTGGGCGAACAGAGGTGACTTCAATGCTGAAATTAACTGGCCTTCCTTTGTAAATATTCAACATACCAGTTGTTTGATCGTTAGTCAAATGTTCACTCTCAATAATTATCATACCCAAAGATGGCCTGTTCCATACCGATATATTGAATCTAGCAGTATCACAACCACGACCATTGCATGCAAGGATATTGTATTCAATCATGTCATTATTTTCTACGGTAGGGACACCTGAAATTTGACCATTTGAATTATCAAATGTCAAACCAGTGGGTAATACTGCATTATCGCGCCCGCTAATTGTACTATGAACTGGACCAGGCGGGAGATAAGTTGCTCCATCTTCTCTTCCTAGTCTTCTATAACTATTATCACCCCAACAAAATAATGGTTGTTTATCTTGAACCTTCACGCATTTACCATGGCTAGTGGTTGCGGAGGAAATTGAAACTACATTTTGGCCATAGGATTCTAATCCATACCAACCAACAGAGGTAATCCACCCATTATCAAAATTATGTTGTCCAACACACTCAACTGTATTATTACTAAACAATACACATGTTTCTCTAGTATCTGTTACTATTTCTTGAGGGATTACATTAGAAGCACTTGCAGAATAAATTGGGTTATGTGTAGATGTAGGTAGTATCGCTTGACTAGATATCGCAGTATCAAGTCCAATTTCGCCGTAGGCATTATTTCCCCAACACCATACTTGCTCAGTGTTATCATCGGTATTTGTGCCAATGATACAATTGTGGTATTGTCCTACTTCAAGAACTGATACTGATATATTATGTGATGAACCAAAATCAGCTTGCACTGGAATATATTGAGACGTGCCGCTTGCATCACCAAGTCGGCCGCTACCACCATTTCCCCAACACCAAACAGAACCGTTGTCTGCTAGTGCACAAGCATGAGAATGACCTACACCTACTGATGTGAAATTTGTGTTTTGAGGGGTTTCTACTTTGACTGGTCGTTTACGGTCGTATGTATCTCCTACCCCTAATTGGCCGTGTTCGTTTTCTCCCCAACAATAAACTTCTGAATTTGCTACTGCACAAGCGCTATCTCCAGTCATAGATATGTCTGTAACTTGTGGTTCTGTCCAATTGGTTTGTGTATTATTAGTTGGTAATGGCCACTTTAATGCATCAATAAATACTCGATCAAAATAATAATTGTGGTAATTGGTTCTATCGAATTTAATAGAAAGCCGGTGGTTCCCAGAACTAACATATTTTGAAATGGAATACCAATTTTGGGAATTGCTGTACGCCCAACTTGAAATTTGTATACCATCAAGATATATCTTCACCGTCGAATAGTAAGTTGACCTTAACAAACAAAAATTAAGCATGCCCTCGCCTGTTGTAAGATTAATCGATATTATTGATTCTTCTCCTGATACAATTGTGTGGGCAGCTTCAGAATCATAATGTCCTTGATTGCTTGAAGCTGAACCCAATACATAATTGCCATGTTGAGTATAGAGGTTGGTGTGGACACTTGTATTTGTGTAAGACCAATTACCATCACTGTCTGTGGGGTTGCCATTGTAATCTATTAGTTCCTCTTCCCAATTAAGAGAGGAGGAATTTTCAAATGATTCAAATCCATATCCTGGGCTTTGATTAATATCAGTACAACCAAGATAGTTTTTTTGCGTTTCAATGATATTCGTATATGTGTGTGACTGCAATTGAGGATCAAACAACATTTGTTGTGGCTCCCTATAAGAACTACTTGTTCCAAGCCCAAGGCGGCCATTGCCAGCGTCATTACCCCAACACCACAAACTACCATTGGTTAGAATACCACAAAATCCCTCTTCACCGCCTTCAATTTTTGTGAATGTCAAATTCTCTGCTGCCGCTTCCGGGTGTAATGTTGGAATGCTAACAGTAGAAGAAGATGATACAGAAGAATTTAATTGATGATTTGCATTATTGCCCCAGCAATATAGTTTACCATTATCATCTAAAGCACAAGTACTGTGTGTGGAGATGTCGACTTCTCCTGAAAAATCAGGGTATGGTCCAGTAATAGTCCAAAAGGCATCGTCACCACCAACGTTAGGTGGTGCAGAAATTGATTCTTGATCACCTGTAGTTAGATAGAAATCTGTGTTAGAACCATGACTAATTGATGGAAGGTCGGGTTCACGAACTTGAAGGGTTAACGATGTTGTTGCTGATGATTGATTATACTCTCCTGACACTGTATATGTTTGTTGATCCCATGGCTGTGTAGGTGTGCCTGAAATTATACCTGTTGAGTAATCAAAAGAAAGACCTGGCGGAAGGGGCCTTAGCCCATCTGTTTGCCAAGCGTCCATCGCCTTCCCTGATTGAATTAACCATGCAGGGTTGGTTCTCAATTCATCTACTACACCATCAAATCCTTCACCAAACACACAATCACCGTGACCCCAATAGAGTGCGTGTTTAATGTGGAGGGTATCGGCGTTGTAAGACGATGTACGCATTAAATCACTCTTAGATTCCGATGTACCATTATTGACATAGACTCTTGTATCGAAGACCCAATTAGCTGCATCAATTTCAACAGCAATGTAGTTCCATTGATTTAATTCAATTTTTGTGTCCATCCCTGTCGTTGCATTGAAAACACGGTCCATGTCATGTTGGGGGTGGGTTGGATTGTCCCAATCATTCCACATAAAATCTGTATCATTTTCTGCGCCGTTATATATCCTC
The DNA here is from genome assembly GCA_034399495.1 of Candidatus Thalassarchaeaceae archaeon. Taxonomy (GTDB): domain Archaea; phylum Thermoplasmatota; class Poseidoniia; order Poseidoniales; family Thalassarchaeaceae; genus MGIIb-Q1. Next base: position 330 of record DASCSU010000106.1, on the reverse strand, counting down.
GCTTGTATATAGCCGTCAGGAGTCATACTCACATTGAATGCATCGAAATCATTGTAATCTGGGGCATTTGCGTAATGATAGGACAATTGACTGAATAATTGTCCATCATATGAACTAGGTTTGAACCAACCAGCAAAACCTGCACTCCCAGAAGCACCAGAATATAAACAATCTGTAGAAGTGACATTGTCGCCAACATTACCACTCAATTCAATACCCCCGTAATTTCTTCCTTGAGGCACCCACTGTGCGGCCCCATTAAGGGTAAGGCCTGAAGATGATGCCAATGTCCCTGTGTCAGTATATGTTTCATCATTTAATGTCCACCAA
>DASCSU010000105.1:0-5855 GCA_034399495.1 Candidatus Thalassarchaeaceae archaeon | reverse complement strand
TAACGGCAGAAAGATGTGGATTACCAATGGCTGTATCGATGATGATGGAACCCCTTGTGACGTTGTTTGGACTTATGCCAAGACCGGAACTGACGCCAAAGGACGTGCTGAAATTTCGACATTCCTTGTGTATTCTGATAGCCCGGGTTTTTCGGTAGGTCAGAAGATTATGGATAAGACAGGAATGCGTGGCTCAAATACTGCTGAATTGGTATATGATGATTGTATTATTCCCGCTGACTCAATTGTTGGTTCACCTGGTGAATCTATGATTCATATGATGAGGAATTTAGAACTCGAGCGTTTGACTCTTGCAGGGATGAGTCTTGGTATTGCTCGCCGCGCTGTCTTTGAAATGAACAGGTATGCAGGCGAAAGAGAAGCATTTGGTCGCCCAATAAGGGATTTCGGGCAGATTCAGCGCTATATCGGTCAATCATTTGCTGAGTGGCGGGCCATTGAAGCCTATCTCTACAATGTTGCCCGTCAGATGGACCTCGAAAAGAGTGGACAGCGTTTGGATTCTGATGGTATCAAATTGGTGGCTACAACTCTTGCCAAAGAAATAGCAGATCGTGCTATGCAAGTCATGGGTGGTTACGGCTATGTTGGGGAATATGTTGTAGAGAGATTATGGCGTGATGCAAAATTGCTTGAAATCGGCGGTGGCACACTTGAAAGCCACCAGAAGAATATCACCAATGATTTGACAAAGGACTCCTCGATTTTAGGGTGAGGTGGTTTAGTGTCCTGCTCGTGGAAAACTGTTGACTGGAATGACCCGAAGGGCGGGATAATTCGCTTTTATCCCTATATTCCAACGGTGGTCTTCCCTAGAGAATTACGCCCACGCGATGATTGGGATGGACTAGCTTTTCTTCTTCACCCAGAGGAGCGCGAAGTTTGGCAAGAGGATGAAAAGATAGAGAAGAGAGGCAAAGGCTCTGCGACCATGTTGGCAATTCATGGGGGTGGAGATTTTTCACGGATGCTGATTAGGATGCAATTACTTGAGGACGTCAAGGCTGCAAAATTGCCTGACCCCGAGCCACGCCGCCTTCTGAATCTCTCTGAAAAGGGTAAATTACCGACCTATTTTGTTGAGCCAGGTGTAGATGATGAGGATTGGCTAAATTGGTCTTTAGAGGTAGTGGATGAAGCTAGTAGATTAACTCGGATGCTAGGTAATTTGTTTGCTCGCCGTCGTTTTCGCAAGGCTTGGAAAAAGGCTCAACTAGAAGTTAGCGAGCCTCCAATAAAAGAGGCATCAGATGCGTATGCGATTTGTGCAGGATTGGCTGCTGCTTGGTGGCGTTGCTCTGACTCTATGTTGAATGAGGGTTTACGTGAAACTAGAAACCGCCGTTTAGCAGGGCGTCTTAGGGGTGCATTGGCTGACATGTCAGATGGTAATGAATCAGCAGTGATGTTGGTGCCAATCTATCAAGATTGGATGGATGATTTACTCGCAACTCTCAAGACTGAGCCCGATGTGGAGACAATTGGAGTAGTTGCCGAGGAGGACTGATTATGGCCCGGAAAAGTGCTGTTAAAGTGCGTATTGAAAACCAATTAGTACGTTTCACCGCACCAGAACCTTTTGGCTCTGATGAGGTAATTACCACTCTTGGAGGTAAGAAGAATGGAAAATATGTCATTCTTGCCCTGAAGAACCCTCGTGCAACCTTACTAGTTGACCAAGAAGGTAGACTTGTAGTGCATGGTACTAACCATTCTGAAATTGCGTGGGCTGCAGCTCGTGAAATGTTACTTCGCCTTGGCCGTTCTGATGAAGGTTTGACTACAGAGAAAGGCCCCCTTGTCGTCTCTTTTGATTACGATCAACCATTGAGGATTGATCAAGTGCCAGAGTATTTTCCTGAATTTGAAGTTGATTCTAGATTAGATTGTATTCGCACTAGTGATTCATTACATGACATGGACATTCTATTATTTTCAAATGGTAGAGGAATAGCACTTGGGGCAAGGCACAAAAATCTCGTGAAGATGGCTGCTACACATTGGGGAACTAGATTTGAATCAGAGAAGTTATTTGTGAAGGTCTTAGTTAAGAAGAAAGAAAAAGTGGAACTAGAACCTAAGCCAAGTGAGCCTGAAGAAGTTCTAGATGTTATTGAAGATTAATCGTGAGTGTTAATTATGAATCTCGCAGAAGGGCGTTGGAACGGCCCAATCCTTGACAATCATTTCCATCTTGATAAAGCAGGGAGATATCTTGACGCTGCTCTTGATTTCAAACGTGCAGGTGGTACTGATATTGTTCTAGTTCACAAACCCGATTTCAATAATTTACCTATTGATGAATCAGCAATTCGCCTAGCCTATGAGGGTACTGTAGAGATGGCAGAAAACACCCGTACTGAGCATGATTTACGGGTTCGTGTTGTGTTAGGGCCACATCCTGCAACATGGGTACATCAAGCCGCTGAACTAGGATTTGAGGTGGCGGGAGAACTACATCTTTCTGCAGTAGAGATGGCAATTGAATTCTGTGATGAAAACCTAGCTGTTGGTGTTGGAGAGGTTGGACGCCCCCATTGGGAGGTGGGGGATGAAGTGCTCGAACATGCGGATCAATTACTTACTGAAGTACTAGGGATGTGCAAACAAGCGAATGTACCAGCACAGCTACATTTGGATGCTAATGGGGAGAAAACAAATGAGGAGATATCCAAGATTTGTGATCGAGTAGGTTTTCCAAGATTTGGAGCAATTCATCATCATGCTGATGGCAATATTAGCAAACAGTACACTCATGGTTTGACTTCATCTGTTGTTGTTGGCCGAGATGCTATCAAGGATATAATCAATTCAATTTGGCAAAATGAGGGTGGCTTTCTCATGGAAACTGATTACATGGATGACCCGAAAAGACCTGGGGCAGTACTTGGTCCCAAAACTGTACCAAAAAGAACCCAACAGTTAGCAACCTCACTAATAGGAATGGGGATTGATGCAGAGGCATCTCTCAGTGCAATTCATGTAGATTTACCCGATGCTTTGTATGGTGAATATGAGTAAACCTTTCACTATCTAATTCAATAAATATATTTGCTAATTGGAAATGATAATTGAGGCGAAATTTCAATTTAAGTAAAGAAAACGCCCTCTCATGTACCATAACTTGGGAAAAATAGATGCTCTACTGAATGATGCATATTCTTCACAGAGTGGGCAAAGGTCTTGAAGCCGGAGTCGCCGGCGAGTCGATGTTAGGAGGAATAGGTGGTTTCATGTTGGAACTAGAGGGAAAGACTGCACTTGTGTTTGGAGTTGCTAGTGAGGAGAGTATTGCGTGGGCAATATGTGAGCAATTAGCAGCAGCAGGTTGCAAATTGATTCTTGGTTTCCAAAAACGTTTCATGAGCCGTGTATTTCAATTAAAAGAGAAATTAGATGCTATCGAAGCATTTTATCCAATTGATGTTTCTACTAATGAATTGACTGCTGAATTCTTCACTGAATGGCAGGCAGAAAATCATGGTGCAAAGGCAGATATTGTAATCCATGCCATAGGATTCGCTCCACAGGAATGTTTTGACAGGCCCATTTTATTCGTTGAGAATGAACCAATAAATACTGCAATGACGGTTAGTGCTCATTCATTACAGAGGGTGATGCGTCATGCTTTACCTCATCTAGCCCCTAACTCTTCAACGATAACCCTCACTTATGCTGCTTCGACCCGTTGGGTACCTCATTATGGTGTGATGGGGGTGGCAAAGGCTGCATTGGAAGCATGGACAAGAGAGTTAGCAAACCACGTGGGCCCTGATGGGCACCGTATCAATGCCATCTCACCGGGGCCTATTCCAACATTAGCAGCAGGGGGGATTCCTGGATTTGATGATATTCTAGATCATGTTGAGCGCAACGCGCCTCTTCGTCGAAATGTGAATCAGAAGGATGTTGCTGGGTGTGCAGTGTGGCTTGCCTCGCCGCTTTCTTCAGGTGTTACAGGACAAATCATACATGTCGATGCTGGCTATTCTAGTGTTATGGTGCCTGACAGCATCTCTGATTGAGGTGGAACTATGAGCGACCAACTTGATGAAATCCCGCAGCAATCTTTCGCTCCGATTGCAATAGTTGGTGTTTCGGCATTATTGCCGGATGCTCCCGACATCTCATCTTTCTGGAATAATGTTCTAAATGCTCATGTTTCAATCAAGGAGGTTCCAAAAGAGAGATGGAATAGTGCCGACTTTTGGGTAGAAGGGCAACCAGGTAGCGCAATAGAGGGCAAGACATATTCAAAAATCGGGGCTTTTGTTGAGCAGTTTGAATTTGATTGGCGAAGATGGAAACAACCACCCGGAACACTTGGACAGATTGATGATACTCAATTGTGGGCTGTTGAGGTATCAGCAGCGGCTTTGGAAGATGCTGGTTATCTTGGCGAAGATCCTCGTCTTGATTTACCCAAGGAGAGATGCGGGGTCATCTTTGCTAATGCTTTAGGTGGCGAAAACCGTTTGCTATCTAGTCATAGGATATATGCTGATCAGTTTGCTCGCAAAGCCATTGAGGCAGGAATGCCTACTGAGGCTGTTGAGCAATTCAAGCAGTCAATTACTGAGGGTAAACCTCGTATCGATGAAGACACAATGCCTGGCGAATTGGCCAATGTTGTAGCGGGCAGGGTCGCTAATCTACTTGATTTACAAGGCCCAAATTTCAGTGCTGATGCTGCATGTGCGAGCACCTTTGCTGCTTTGTTATCAGCATGTCAAATGCTTCAGACAAGACAGACAGATGTCATGCTCTGTGGTGCGAGTGACTGCACAATGGATCCTGGGACCTACGCTAAATTTAGTGCCATAGGTGCACTATCTCCTATTCATTCCCGTCCCTTTGATGCACGAGCTAATGGTTTTGTGATGGGTGAAGGGGCAGGTTGTGTAGTCCTCAAGCGTCTAGAAGATGCAATCAGAGATGGTGATGAGATATACAGCGTAATTAGAGGAATAGGTGCATCAAGTGATGGTAGAGGCAAGGGAATAACTGCCCCTTCCACAAGAGGCCAGAAGCAGGCAGTAATGCGCGCTTACCAGCAAGCAGGTTATTCGCCCACATCAGTTGAATTGATTGAGGCACATGGCACAAGTACGAAGGTTGGCGATGCAACTGAACTCTCAACTTTGGCAGAAGTTTACTCTGGGCGAGGTGGCGGTGACCATGTAGCCGTTGGTTCAGTCAAAAGCCAAATTGGTCATTTGAAAGCGGCGGCTGGAATGGCAGGTTTACTCAAAGCAAGTCTTGCACTCCATCATAGAACTCTTCCACCCTCGGCTGGTTTTGAGCAGCCAAACACTTCGGTTAATTGGGATGAAATTCCTTTCTTTGTCCCTACCTCAGCAAGCGAATGGCCAATCCCTCCATCTGGAATGCCTCGAAGAGCAGGGATCTCTTCTTTTGGGTTCGGTGGAACGAATTTCCATTGTGCCATTGAACAATATGACCCAGAATATCACCTCAAAATGATCAATGATTTACATCAATCAAGTCATGATGAAGTTGAGCCTCCATCCGCTCCAAGTGTACTTGACCAAAGTGCTACTCCTTCAATGACGCATAATGAGTTGAAGGCTATTGAAGGTGGTTTGTTATTACTCAATGCTCCTGATTTAGTATCTCTAGCAGATGAGATTAATATGGTGAAAACAGCCCTTCTCGCGCCATCTTCTCCAACTTTTGATGAATCTCCAAATGGCCGAAGGCTTTCAGTAGCCTTAGCCGCTCTTTCCCATGGTTTCAAGCCGGAAGGGGTTAGGTGTGGAATTGTTGCCACAAATTGGGCGCAGTTAGAAAAGCGCTTGGATTTGCTTGAATCA
>DASCSU010000104.1:0-5903 GCA_034399495.1 Candidatus Thalassarchaeaceae archaeon | reverse complement strand
GGTACAGGTGTCGCTACTACGGATTCCAAGTTTGTCTTCTTTCTTACCAACAGTGAATCCTTCAAATGTTTTCTCGACAATAAAGGCAGTAGTTCCGCCATGTTTTTTGGTACCGTAATCAGGGTGCCCTACAACTTTAGCAAAGAGGACATAGATGTCTGCTGAAGCCCCATTAGTGACCCACATTTTCATTCCATTGAGAATGTAGTGGCTACCATCATCTGAGAGTTCTGCTTTGCAGGAGAGTGCTGCAGCATCTGTGCCTGCGCCCGCTTCTGAAAGAGAATAGGCTCCAACCTTGTCTGCAGATAATTGGGTTAGATACTGCTCTTTTTGTTCATCAGTGCCGTGTAGTGTGATAGTTTTACTGCATAGTCCCACATGAACTCCATAGAATACTGAAAATGAAGGATCAACCCGAGCGAGTTCCTCAATGATGATTGCCTCACTAACATCATCTACTGGCATTCCACCATAATCTTCGGATATGGTGATGCCTTGGAGTCCAGTTTCATCGCAGAATCGTTTCCATTCTTCAGTAGGTGCGATTTGATGTTTATCACGTTCTTCAATAGTCGGGGGAAGGACAGATTCTGCAAAATCCCTCACCATCTCTCGAATCATACTTTGTTCGTCAGTTTCTCGGAAGTCCATTCGAAGCACCTATGGTTTGGCCACACGCCTCTTGTTCATAACGGGTTGCCCGCTACCTTTGGTTGAGCGAAAACAAAGTTATAGACTCAAATAATTAAATATGAAGCCAAAGTCGGCGCGGCTCAAGAGGTATGTTTTATGGCGGACGAAGAAGATTTTATTGAATTCAAAATAATTGATGATAGACAATATTCTAAAGACCATCTTTGGTTTATTAAATTAGAATCAGATGAGGAGACCGGTGATCTCTACAAAATTGGTATCACTGACTTTCTACAAGCTGAACTTGGTGATATGATTAGAGTTGTTCTAGCTCAACCATCTAGTGTTGATGAGTATGACGAGTTTTCTAATGATGATGGAGATTCAGAGCAGGTTGGCACCGGGGCACGTGAAGCAGGTGCTAGCGACCACCAGGTGCTAGAGGACGAGACACTTGCTACACTCAGAACATCAAATGGCAGGCATGTCATTGATGCGCCAGTTGCCTGTAATATCGTTGAATTGAATGGCGAGGTAGAAGATAGTCCAGAATTAGTCAATGACGACCCATATAATGATGGTTGGTTGATGAATATTAGGCCTGATGAACTTGATGAGGACGCATTACTCAGTCCTGATGAATATCTAGAGCATCTTTACGAAGTTTGAGTTTGCTATCAAGCAACCCAACGGTAAGTTCGAGCACCTTCGTAGACGCCTTCTGATGCGATTTCTACTAAGGCGAATTCACCCTTTGGCTCGACAACACTGCCTTCTCTGAGTCCCTTGTGGAGTTCTTCGTAAGTGACACGGTCGATTGCAACTCTTCCAGCCATTCTTTCAAACAGGTTCCAGCGAGAAACGACCTCTCTCCAACTTGGCGATACTTTGCCTTCGAATACTTTTGCCTTTGCTCCTGAGCCATAGCCACAGAGGCCGAAGTAATTATTTTCGATATGCTCATTATCTTCATAATCAGACTCAAATGTAGACATGATTGCAAGGAATATTGAGCCAGTGTATTGATTGCCTATTAGACTTGAAGCACGCTGCCCCTTCTCGATTCTTTGGGCGTGGAATTCCTTGTATTGATCCGTTTTGGATATGGCTCTGCGGTATACATCCTGTGTCTTTTCCCATTCGACTTCACCTTCAGGTGTGTCCTCAAAATCTTCGCGGACTGGCTCCCTTCCTATATCTGAGACAATTTCTTGCCAAATTGCTTCATTTCGCCTATCGTGACGGAATACATCGGGGAACATTCTCTTTGCTTGGAACGCATAGGGGAGATGCATGATAATTCTAATCCACTGTTCAGTGAGAATTTCATCTGTTTCACTATCGTATCTGCCACTCTTGATTGCTCTGTCACGGAAATCTAGGAATGCGGTCTTTACAGCTTCTTGGTAGCAACGATTTGAGAATTGGCCATCAAAAATAGGTTCATCTCTGTGGACCTGGATCATCTCTTCACCGTGTGCAAAGATTCCGAGTCTGCGTACAGTAGATTCAGGAAGGTGCTTCACCATTCTTTCTGCCAAGCCATCTTTCAGATTCTGGCCGGTTTCTTTAGCAAGTTGCAAAACATGAGTGATGACTGAGGTCAGCGATACTTCTCTGCGTGGCTTGAAGAAATCGTGGACAGGTGTGGTAGAAATTCCCCAAGTGTCTGGGATGGAAATTAGACGGGGATTGTGGCGTACTAGAATTGCACCGCCTCCAGCGCCCTGTGTGTATTCCCCACTTGATTCTAAGTCATATTTTGCGTTATCAGAAAAGACAACAATTCCGACTCGCCCTTCTTCATCGCCACCACGGGCGACCCAATCTAGAGTGTTGTGTAGTGCATCCACCGCACCAATGCAAGCGAATGTCATATCAACAACATCGCAGTTTCGGAAGCAGTCTTCACCAAATTGGTGTGAGTAGCGTTGAGTTAACATATCTAGGATGTAAGTAGCGGTAGGCTTAGCTCCGTCTAAGGCAGATTCCGTCCCTAGATACATTCTGCCAATTTTTCGTGGGTCGAGACCATTTCGGTCAATTAGTTGGGTGACAGCATTTGCACCCATTGTTGCGGTATCTTCGTGAATATCAGGAACGGACATGGCAGAAAGGCCAAGTCCACGGTTCAACTTACCATAATCTGCTCCACGCATTTCCGCAAAATCCTTCATATCGAAGTAAATCTTGGGGAAATGAATCGCAATATCGTCGATTCCAACGTCATTCATATCTGACACATTCCGATTGGGCTCGACGTTCACTTTAGAACTCTGCCCCCTCATAGAGGGGAAACTGGCTAATTACCTTATTAAAAGTAATTTTCATTTGCAGATATAATAAAGCCGATTATTATTCAATAATTGAGGATTTATCCTTAATTCAAGAATTGGTGATAGTATTTACTTGTTCTAGCAATTGGCTATTTTCTTCAAAGTGTGCTGTAAGGGGGATTAGTGATTCAGCAAGTGCGTCGGCGACTGCAAATTTTAGATCTAATGGGTGGATTTCACCTTCTGAAACAGCATTTTTGAGTGTATCTAGTTCATTCCAAGTTGAAGGGTCTCCGTATTCTGGTTTTGGAGTAATTGTCAATGCCCCATTTTCTGGGAAAATAATGTGCTCAATTAACTCGTACACAGGGGAGTTCTCGTCTTTTGGGTCGAGGTATGCTTTTCGCATCTTCTTACGCATTTTAGCAGCATCATCGTGTAACAGGAGTGCACCCCCAGGGTCAGTCTTGCTCATTTTGTGGTCGAATGATTCCATTCTTGCTCCAGATGATTTCAAGCCTGAGAGGATAGGCGTGTGGACACAGGTAGCTTTCTCCCAATTGTGACGGTCAGCAACTCTTCTCATGTACATGTGTGCTTTTCTCTGATCCATTCCGCCAAGAGCGATGTCAATATTCAGCTCAAAGATGTCTGCAGCCTGCATTGCAGGATAGAAGAATTTGGAAAGGTCACCATCTGATGAATCCTCTGATCTTCCCATTATGCTGAAAGTTCGTCTCACGCGGTCTAGACTCATGTTCTTGGAACACTTCAGAGCTCGCGCCCAATAGTCGCCTGAGTCCATTAGGTCACTAGCGTATAGGAAGCGAAGTTGTCCGGTTCCATCGCCTTCTTCAGGATTATCTAGAAGTGCACGAAATACTTCTTCCATGTAAGTGCCGGTGATTCTGATTTTATCCATGTCTCCGCCAAACTTGTCATTAACCCAAGCGTGCCAATCTGCAAGGAAAATCAAGACATTCACATTTGCATCGAGTAATTTTCGTAGAGTTTGTGCAATCACCTTCCACCCAATGTGTGCCTTTCCAGAAGGCTCGAACCCAACATATGCTCGAATAATGCCGTCTCCAGCGTGCGATGTTGAATTTTCTAGGCATTTTACTAGATGTTCAACGCCTACAACTTCGTCAGTACCTGAAAACATCGACATGACCATCTCTCTTTGCTCAGAGGAGAGTGTTGCTAGGTCATCTGCTTCCATTCATTTCACCGTTAGAATAACTTGCCTAGTTTTTCACCACGGCTAGCAGCTCGCGAGTTGTCACCGTTTTCGAGTGCTTCCTCTATTTCTGCAATGAGGCCTTCAGCTTGTTGCGCAAGGGACTCCTCGACCTCACTCATTTTCATGAAGTGACGGGCCTGTGACATGGCTGATTTTGCCTTGGAGGCCTTTTTCGCACTCTCTTTGGCTTTGTCACCACGCTTTTTCGCACTGTAACCAGTAGCCTCGTCTAGGAATCCAGACCAACGTTGGCGTGATTCCATTGCTTTTTCACGGCCTCCATCTTCTGAAAGGAAATCAGAAAGTTCAGAACCTTTCATCTGCTCAACGTCCATAACCAATTTTCCTTTCTCACTGTATCTTCCCGAAACTCTGGACAAAATGCCAAATGATGCCTCAAATGAGTCATCTTCTGTTGTTTTAACATTCTCAAAATAGTTGTTGGCAAGAGCAATCAAGCCCCCATCTGCTATCACTTTTTTTACCAATCCTCTCTGTACCTCAAAGGTCTCCATAAGGGGTCGCGGGAGGCTCCATCAGTTCAACCTTATTCTCAATCCACCCGCCATTACAGCCGTGAAGGATAAATCAGCGAAGCCGGTGGCCTCACTGATGCGGCGCTTGGGCCTGATATTGGTAATCGCTCTTTTATTGGTTCCAACTTCGTTAGCACAAGACGATGAATCAGTGGTAGAAGTTTCTACAATCTCATTGATTGGTCAGTACGATTTGGGGATTGAGGCAGTGTCTGTTTCACCTAATGGAGAAGACGCTCTATTGGTGGGTGCAGTTGGTTTTGCTCACTTCATATCGGCCACAGACCCTACTGTTGAAGTCGAATTGAATTCTAATGATGCAGAAGACCTGACTGATGTTGATTGGCACCCTCAAGGATTGACTGCATTAATTGTAGGCGATGATGGCACTTTAATTCGATATACTAGAGATGATCACTCTATCACACACGTTCCAGGTTCTACTGGTAATTTGATGGGTTTACAATTGAACGCTGTCACTTGGGATTCCTCTGGTAATTGGGCCTACCTCGGCGGAGATGATGGAGTAATCAAGAGATTTAGAGAGGACGGTAATGGTAATTCGGAGTATTTTCCTTTGAATGGTAGTAAATTATCTAATGTTCTTGACTTGACTTGCCACCACCAAATGCACTCTATTTGTGTGATGGCTACAGATTCCGATGGCATCGCAATCATCGATCAACAGCATGACCTTCATTGGTTATCGGGTAGTGAAGGGGTTAGATGGGGGGCTGTAGTCTGCCCTCATCCAGAAAAGGAGCGCTGTTATGCTACTGGACAGGGGCAATCAGTTGGAGTCGTTGAAATCAACATAAATCAGCCTTCACATTCCTTTGTTGCAGTCAAACATGTAAATGTCGGCGCTGAGTTCACCGATGTTCACGCTAGGGATGATGGTCATGTTCTGCTTCAAACAACTCCTTTGGGGTGGGTCGATTGGGATATCACAGGCGGTACCGATGATTTAGGTCTAGCATATCCTTGGTTGTATAATTCGGATATAGAGGATGTAGCATTGCGAGGAGAATCACTTGTTGGTGGATGGTCGGAAACAGCAGAAACAGGTTACGCTGTTACTTCCTATGGCCGAGTTGTATACTATTATCCACCAGAAGATACAATTTCTGAGAACATCGTATCAGCACTTGCACCTATGCTTGTAATCATAGCAGTTCCCGGTGTAGTTCTTGGTCTTCTCTACATGGCCTC
>DASCSU010000103.1:0-6009 GCA_034399495.1 Candidatus Thalassarchaeaceae archaeon | reverse complement strand
TAGGTGTTGTAGAGAACCTTTGCTCCTCGTAATGATTCAACAAGTGCATCATGGTTTTCAAAATCAATTGGATGGACCTCTACTTTACCATCAAAAGGATCATCTCTCCCAATTGCATTAGTCAGAGTTCTCACTCGAAAACCCTTCTCAAGAAGATGGTGGGCAATCCATCTTCCAGAATAGCCAAACGCCCCGGTGACGACATGAAGTTCATCCGCCATAGTTGGCGCTTAATGCCATTAGATAAAGCAATGATGATGGAAGACGAGGTTCTTACCCCTAAGGGGAGAAGAATGCTTGAAATGAATGCAAAAAACCTAGAATTGAATACTTGGAAGCCTGGTACAATGATTCTCAAAGTAATTCGAGGAAGAGGAATAATAATTTTCAAAATCCAGATGCACTTAATCATTATTCGGACTTCTGCTAATCATACATTTTCTGAATAGATAAGAACAAGTAGAGCCGTTGGTACGACGTTTCATGGTGATGTTGAATGTTTATTCAATTGCACATTTATTGATATGGCTAATATCTGGGCGCTTCATTCTGAGGAGTTGGCCATTGTTTCTTGCCCTATCTATTGGGTGGGAATTATTAGAATTATTTCTTCCATTCGAATTTGCTGTTGAAACATTGGATAACAAATGTGCTGATATTATTGTCAACTGTGTAGGATTTTCAGTTGGTTTATGGTTAAAAAATAATCAGAAACAGTAACTGAGACCAATCATTCTGAGATTGCTTCTGTTACCCAACCCACATCATCGTCATAGATGTGAACCGAGCCGACAAAGACTGTAATTGCACCTAATGGCACCCCTGTACTTTGTGATACCTCATTTCTCACATCAGCAATACCCACTAGGTCGGGAAGAAGTTTCTTGCCTGCATCCCAAGATCGAAAGTAGATATTTGTCTTTATTTCTCCATCTCTAATAAGAAAATGAATATTGGATAGACAAGGCACTGATGCCGGTGTAGAGGGGTCGTCAATGCGAGGGTCACTCATGGCAATTACAGCACGACGTGATTCTTTATCTCTAGATAGCAAGTCACAAACGCGTGCAACTTGGTCAAGCCCCCTTTCATCGTAATCATACACTCTAACAGCATAAGTTCGATCAATCCCCTCAGGGGCTTTACCTCTAGCCCAGAGATCTTTCATCCATTCAATTACATTTGGAGGATGGGTGGAGTTCATGACCTCTAGAGTATTTGTTGTGACAATTGTATTCTCAATAGACAGTACTACGTTTACCGCCTCGTGTGTTAGTCCTGGTATGGTGCCACTGTCACCTGTAAGTATAGGTTGAGCGAGTGAACCATCTCTCAGAATGTGGCGGCACATTTTTTTCCAGGCCGCTACCATATCTTCAGCATAAATTGTAACCGGGCCATTCTCTTTTGCCATATTCTTCGATACTAACTAACACTATAATAAATCTCACAATGATTGTTGAGATTCTTAGAAGCATAAGTTCCATGAGACCGGTTATTTAATTCATAAATTGCTAGCGGCCTTGCATTATGGCTCGCGCTTCAGAGGCCGTGTTGCTCTCCGCTCTGATGTTGATGAGTGGTCTTGCGGGATGTTTTGGCACTGGTGAGGGGGGAGACATCTCTCCTAGTTCATTATCCATCTCAGATTCAGATTCTCTAGCGGCGGGCACGTGGCAAGAAATCACAATCTCTGCTGAGCAAGATATTTCTGTATTCATCCCATATTTTTTGATTGATCCTGGCTCAGGAAGAGCACAAAATGGTACAGTTTTCGACATCAAATCAGGAAATGAAATCTCAATGGATATTCTTTTTCCACCTCGAAATGGGGACATAATTTTCCAAATAGGAGATTATGGTAGAACCAATTGGCCAGTTAGAGCTGCAAACCAATCATGGATGGATTGGTTGAATGATGATTCATACGGTGGAGCCGTAGAAGTATCAGAAAATGGTGATGAAGGAGGCGTTTGGCCATGGTTGTCGGCAAGTGATAACGACGGTGGGAAGGTAGTGGTCAAGCACCTCTCTGCTATCAGACCTGTTGGAGATGGATACACACCAGAAAATGGTGTGGGCGCATCTGCAGGTTGGGTTGATGGGCGTTCGGTTTACGAATGGGTAGAATTCATCACTGACGAAACCCCTGATTTACTTGACCCCGCTGATGGTGCGGTTGGATATTTAGACAGATGGATTGGCAACGGTAACCCAGCATATGAAGATGCAATTACCTACTTTGAAGGCGTATTGGCCGGCTATGGACTAAGGACTGAAGTTCATAGATTCCAAACCGGCACACTTTGGGCAGTCAATATTTGTGGCTACAAAGATGGGACTACATTTGAAGATGAATGGCTTGTTTTTGGCGCACATTTCGATATCGCCCCATACGCAACACCAACTTCATTACTCCCTGGACTTGAACAAACAGGATATGGTACTAGAACAGGGGCATATGACAACACAGCGGGAACTGCAATGGTTCTCACAACAGCAAAGGTCCTGTCGGAATTTGACTCACGTAGAACAATGGTCTTTTGCCTATGGTCTAGTGAAGAAGAAGGGTTGTGGGGCTCTTCAGCGTTTACTGGTGATATACCAGATGGCATCACTGTCTCAAATTATCTTAATTTAGACATGGCTGGAATTAATTATCCCGGTGATTACGCACTTTCAGTCTACCTTGGTCCTGACGGCACAGGAGAAGAAATTGACCAACCAGGTATGTATCATTTAGCAGAATGGATTGGGGCTGATGCATTGAACCTTTCATACCAAATTGAACGTGGAAGGGTTGAGTGGGAAGCAGTCGGAGAAGAACCACTATGGGGAGAACAATATGAAGACATGGTGGCGATTTACGAATCACCAACTGCGAGAAGCGACCACTCCTCTTTCCAAGATATCGGGGTCGCAACACTTGGGTGGAATGGTGTTGTAGATGGCTATCCGTGCTACCATAAGACATGTGACAAACTTGAGACGATGCAAGGTTACATGGAGACTGACACTGCTACTGGAGAGGCTAACTTAGTTCACTCATGGGATATCGTAACTTGGTGGGCCGTGCTTGCTTTCTTGCACATGGATCAAACACCTGTCCCCAACGAACTTAATTGAAGCCACAAGGTTTGGATAACTCCACCATATATCCACCATCTCACTCATAAAGGAGGCGTTCGCCGGCTTGCTCCATAGGTTGGGGTGATGCACATGGATTTCGCTTCTCTGAATCTTTGCCAGCCCCTGCTGGATGCCCTAGATGAGATTGGTTACGTCACACCTACGCCGATTCAAGCCCAAACTATTCCTGAACTCATCAAAGGACGCGACATGCTTGGTTGTGCCCAGACGGGAACAGGAAAGACCGCCGCCTTCGCCCTTCCAATCCTTGATGCAATGGCCGAAGATCCATGGTCGGGGCCACGCCGCATCCGCGCTCTGATGCTCTGTCCAACGCGTGAACTCGCAGCCCAGATTAACGATAATATCGAGCAATATGCACGCTACCTCGACATCCGTTCGATGGTCATGTTTGGTGGCGTATCGCAGCGCCCCCAGGAAAAGAATCTGCGCCGGGGCATCGACATTCTAGTTGCCACGCCCGGTCGCTTGCTTGATCTCACATCTCAAGGATATGTTGATCTGTCCCACGTGCAATTCCTTGTACTCGATGAGGCGGACCGCATGCTGGACATGGGCTTCATCCGAGATATTCACAAGATTCTTGCACATATACCCGAAAACCGCCAGAGCCTGCTATTCAGTGCCACCATACCGCGCTCGATTGCTGAATTGTCTCGTAACATGCTCTACGATCCCGTAAATGTATCAATTACACCTGAATCTACTACTGTCGAGGCCATCGAACAATCCCTGATGTTCGTCATGAAGGAAAATAAGCGTGGCCTCTTGACATACATCATCAAGGAGGAGCGACCTGGAAAGGTGCTCGTGTTCAGCCGCACCAAGCACGGTTGCAATCGCATCGTCAAGCAGCTCGGACAAGACGGAATCGAAGCCCTCGCCATACACGGTAACAAAAGTCAGGGGACGCGAGAGAAAGCCCTCGGCCGATTTCGCAATGGGTCCCTTCAGGTGTTAATCGCCACCGACGTGGCGAGCCGCGGCATCGATGTCTCAGACATCAGCCACGTCATCAATCTAGATTTACCCAACGAGCCCGAGGTCTATGTTCACCGCATTGGACGTACAGGGCGTGCAGGCCAAGGTGGTATCGCCATTGCTTTCTGTGATGAGAACGAAGGAGAATATCTGCGCGGCATCGAGAAGTTGATCTCTCAGGATATCCCAGTCGATGAGGACCACCCCTTTCACTCTGAGAAGGCTCGATCGTGTAAGGGCAACAAGGCACCCAAGAGGCAGCAGAATCGGGGTCGCGGCCAACGCCAGCCACGCAATCATAAATCCAACGGCAACCGCGGAAATCGCAAATCTAATCGCCAATCCAATGGTGGACGCAATGTCCAGCATTCAGGACGCGGCCGAAGCCGCAAACAACGCAAGCAGCAGCCACGTTACTGAACTCAGTGATACGTGTGAATATTGACAAAGGCAAACCATTCTATTTCAGACGCACAAGGGTCCGAACCCGTAACCTGTAGAGTTAATCGTGAAATAGTATTGAATCTCGGAATAATATATGGTGAATACAGCAGTGAAGATTGGCATTGTTCTTCTCCTAAGTTCAATTGCTCTAATTATTATTGGAATATTGATGATTGATAATGCATTTGACGATTTTCTATATATGCCATGGGGGGAGTTGCTACTGGGTGATACCCCGGATGGGAAGATACCTAGAGCACACACGATCTGCTTCTTCGGTTGTGCAATTACTATCATAGGTATTGGAGTGGGGTATTTTGCGGTATTGGGAATATTGATGGGTTCATTTAACAAAGAAAAGGTGATTCTAGTACAAGAACAAAAGTGACCCATAGGGCAAACTCACAAGGTACTACAACCTCAATCAAATGAGAAGTCCGAGAATTCCTCGTCATCAGCAACGTCCGGGCCACCCTTAGTAGCCGGGGCGGGTTTAGGTTCTGGAGCGGACTCTTTCTTTATCCCCCTAGTTTTGCGAACCTTTCTTGCAGGTGGTCTTGATTCTTTTTTCATGGGCTCTTGTTTGGTAGATTTAGAATCTGGCACAATTATGGATCCTTCAGGAACGAACATCCCCCCGCTGTGCCCTTTTGCAACCTCTTGTAATTCTCTAGTTGCATCTATTTCATCCATTTCTTCTTGCAACTCAATTGATTCAGCAGTCTCTACTACTCCTCCGCTGCTTGATTTAGTAATAGAGCGAGCACTCGGTCTGTGAGCTCCATGAATAGCAGAATCGATGTCGAAAGCATCTAGTTCAACACCTCCTCCAGCAGGAATATTCTCAACTTTCTTGGGTTTGGGGCTGACGGGTTTTCTATCCTCTTTTCGAGGTGCTTCAGCTTTTATGTCCTTAGCCGCTTGATGTAATTCTGACTTTACTCCACGTGCCGCAATCATTTGTGCTTCAGTTAATAATTCTCGAGCGCTTAGTGTGGCCCCTCTGCGAATCAAACCAGTAGATGCTAAGAATAGTAAAAAAGCACCACCAAAGGATAGTAACACAATTGCTGAGAAAAACCAACTTCCAATAATTGGTACAGAGAATGCGTTGTATGAATTTTCTTCATCAATCAAACCATGTTCTCCTAAAGTCATTGAAGTTACTAACATAGAGCCACTATAACCCTCGCGATTGGGTCCTGCAATTATTCTACATTTTCCATCGTCAGTCATATGGATTTCAGAATAACCCATGTAAGAGCCGTCTAAAAGCCAGCCTTCAAGGGCAATTGGTTGATGCCAATCAAGTGCAGAGAATCCATCTAAGACTTCTTCGTTTGCTGGAATTAAACCAACAACTGCCCAACCCTTGTGTGGGAAACCACTTGATGAATCAGTACCAGGTGGGCGTGCCTGAACTCCTACTGCTGG
>DASCSU010000102.1:0-6261 GCA_034399495.1 Candidatus Thalassarchaeaceae archaeon | reverse complement strand
AGATTTAGCGGGTAATTTAGGAATTGTTCTGACTGCTTTCGCACCAGGATCCCAACTCACTTCATCGAATTTTTCCTCGGGTACTGGTGGTGCATTCTCGCCTTCAAATACTGCAGCACCTCCCTCCCATTCATTATCGAAATGAGATTCCCAATCACCAAAATCTTTTACTTTTGGTTTTGGCTGTTCTGCAACTTGAGGTGGCACTTCTATTACTGGTTCAGCAACGACTGGTTCAGCAACAACTGGTTCAGCAACAACTGGTTCCGTAATGGTGGGTTCTGGCACAGGCATTGGGCCAAGTCCACTCATGGGTGGCATTGCAGAAGAATCAACGGACATATTTGGTGCTTCAGTTGGAATTTCTGCGGGTGAATCTTGCTCTAAAATTTCTGATGGTGGGCCGGATGGAGGGGCTAAACTTGGCTCCACTGGAGGTATAGCACCGGGACCCATTGGAGGCATAGCACCCGGTGGCATTGTACCAGGGCCCATTGGAGGCATAGCACCCGGTGGCATTGTACCAGGTCCCATTGGAGGCATAGCGCCGGGACCCATTGGAGGCATAGCACCCGGTGGCATTGTACCAGGTCCCATTGGAGGCATAGCGCCCGGTGGCATTGTACCAGGGCCCATTGGAGGCATAGCACCTGGTGGCATTGTACCAGGACCCATTGGAGGCATAGCGCCGGAGTCCATTGGGGGCCCTGCAGGTGTAAGGGTAGTCAACAAAGGATCAGGAGCAGGTTCTGGTTCAGGGCCTGCTTCTGGCATTGGGGGGCCAGCAGTAACTGCGGCAGGCATAGGTGGGCCTGTGGATGCGGGAGTTACGAGGGGGTCTGGTGTTGCTGTTTGTGTACTCTCAACTAACTTTTCAGCCTCTGCTTTAGATTCGGCCGCAGCTAACTCCTCTCGGGCCAGAATCATATCGTCCATACCGGACTTAAACACGTCCTCAAAGGTCTTTCCCGACTTTTTATCACCGCTAACCATGATGCACGCCGAACCTCGCACTACGGATGAAGTCTTGAATGCGTTGGCCGATTGTCTAGCCACAAAGTTACTCAACAGCCTTGATGAATAGGGTTCTCTTCGCCTTAATCATGGCCTTGGTCGGACTGCTTGTAAATCCCGATGCTGGGCTTGGCGGCAGGCTTGGATTCAAGGGCAGTGATGGTCGTGCAGAACAGGCTCGTAGTGAAGGTGCTGAAGATCGTTCTGGGCCACGCATGCATCAGACACTTCTTAGATTGATAGAACTAGGGGCCGATAAAGTCCAATTCCTTACATGTGAAGGGCGAATGGGGGATTCTTGGCTTCCCGAGGGGGTCAACAATGTATCCAAAATTACGGGGGCTGAACCTAGTAATGCGCAGGATACAAAAAATGCAGTCATAAAAATGGTAGAAGGTGGAATTGATGCGCTTCTTTATGCTGGAGGCGATGGCACCACTAGAGATATTATTTCAACACTTCAAGAAATTGGTAGAGATGATTTACCCTTGATTGGAGTCCCAAGCGGAGTTAAGATGCATAGTGGTTGTTTTGCTGCAACACCTCAGGCTGCCGCAGAGGTGCTACACGCTTGGTTTCGAGGCGATCTACTTGTTGCTAATACAGAGGTAATGGACCTCGATGAGGAGGCCTATCTCAGGGGTGAATGGAAAGTTAGGTTGTATGCTGAAGCAATGACGCCTGCTTCTCCAAGGTGGATGCAAGGAGCAAAGCAACGAATTGAGACAAGTGATGAATCTGAAATCATTGAGGGAATTGCCGAACACATTGGTGAAATGATGGATGAAGATGATAATCTTCTCATCGTTTGGGGTTCGGGAGGTACTCTTAGACGCATGGCAAAGCACCTAGGTTTTGAGAAAACAGTGTTAGGAATTGATGTCGTACAAAGTAGTCAAATCATAGCTGAAGATGTCAATGAATCTGATTTGCTAAAACTTCTTTCATCACATGATGGTAAATCACTCATTCTACTATCTCCTATGGGGGGTCAAGGATTTTTGATTGGAAGAGGAAATCTACAGATTTCACCTGCAGTTATTCGGCAAGTGGGAATTGATGGAGTTCTTGGTATCGCCACGCCAGCCAAATTATTGTCACTCACAACACTGAGGATTGACAGTGGTGAAAGAACATTGGATAATGAATTTAGAAATAAGAAATATCTCAAAGTATTACAAGGATATAGAACTACTAGACTAATCAAAGTCTCACAAGAGTAGTTATTTCATTCTAGCAAAAGCGGCTTCAACTAGACCAAAGAATGGAGGGCTTGGCCTTGTAGGCCTGCTCTTAAATTCAGGATGATATTGTGTTCCAAAGAAGTATGGATGCCCTTCTAATTCTATTATTTCCATCCGTTGTCCCTCTGTATCTTTTCCAACAAAGCGAAGTCCCTTCTCTTCTAATTGAGATATCATATCTGGATTGACTTCGTAGCGATGACGGTGTCTCTCATGAATTTCAGTTTCACCACCATACAATTGATATGCTGCACATTCTTTTGTCTGGATATTAGTTTGACGACTGCCAAGGCGCATTGTTCCTCCCATGTGTGTACGACTTCCTTCGGGCATGAAAATCACCGTTGGGTGTGGCGTATCTTCATCGAACTCTGTGCTGTTTGCTCCCTTTAGTCCGAGAACATTTCGGGCAAATTCAATGACCGCTACCTGGAGGCCAAGACAGACTCCAAGGTATGGTATGTTGTTCATTCTTGCATGGTTTGCTGCGAGTATTTTTCCCTCAATCCCACGATTACCAAACCCTCCAGGCACTAATATTCCATCTGCGGCACGCAAATCTTCCCAAGATTGGGAATACATCTCGGGTTCGCTTTCTTTTGATTCGGGTTCAAGCAAGGCTGCTTCTACCCAACAAATATTCATCTTTGCTCCTACTTTGAATGCTGAATGCTGTAATGCTTTGATGACACTAAGATAAGAATCTGAAAGACCAGTGTACTTGCCTACCATGGCAATTGTGATTTCATCTTCTAATGAATCAACATGATCTGCCATTTCCTTCCAAGCATCGAATAAAGGTCTGTCATTTGACATTGTAAGTTGTAGTTTGTCAACAATCATCTGAGTGGTATTCTGTTCTTCAAGTAGTATTGGGACACGGTAGATATTGGAAACATCATGAGCACTGAGTACATGAGATTCGTGGACATGACAAAAGAGGGCCAACTTTTCTTTTGTAGCGCTCTGCAATGGCTTTTCAGAACGACAGACTAGGAAATCAGGTGAGAGGCCAGCGGCACGTAACTCCTTCACAGTGTGTTGAGTTGGCTTAGTCTTCTGTTCACCCACCACGCCCACCACAGGTACTAGACTTACATGAACCAAGACAAAGTTCTCTTTCCCAACTCGGAATTGGAACTGCCGTAGTGCTTCTATGAACGGGGCGCTCTCGATATCACCGACAGTCCCACCCAATTCAATTACACAGACATCGGGCTGGTCACCATTGCCATCTACTGGAATCGAGGCGACTCTCTCAATCCAATCTTGGATTTCATCAGTAATGTGTGGAACGACTTGAACAGTTTTTCCCAGATAATCGCCGCGTCGCTCAGCTTCAATCACTTTGGAGTAGACCTTACCGGTTGTCAAATTATTATCACGTGTGAGTGTAATGTCTAGGAAGCGTTCGTAGTTGCCTAAATCTAAATCGACTTCCCCTCCATCATCAAGCACAAACACTTCACCATGCTCAAAAGGACTCATTGTCCCAGCATCGCTATTGAGGTAAGGATCAATTTTGAGCGCTGTGACTCTATATCCTAGTGATTTTAACAGCATTCCAATACTACTAGCGGTTACTCCTTTTCCTAATCCAGAGAGAACCCCGCCGCTGACAATAACATACCTCATGGCAATCAACGGGATATGGACCCGTTGGGTATAGCATATCAACATTAGTACAATTATGGTCGAAAGACCTCATCTACACTTCATAATTTGCTTGAATCATTCGGCCACGCATCTTCAAGTATCGACTTCCCCAGCGCGTCCCAATGACCGAGCAACCCGGCTCATGCGTGCTTGTCACAGGTGCACTTGGTCAAATCGGTACAGAATTGGTTGTTGCGTTGCGTCAACGCCATGGTGTTGATTCAGTTATTGCAACTGATCTGCGAGAAATAAACGACCATTCAGTAGTGATTTCAGGTATATTTGCTGTAGCTGATGTATTGGACAAAAATCGGCTTGAAGAGTTAATAATCAAACATTCTGTTGACACGGTATACCATCTAGCGGCAATACTCTCAGCAACAGGTGAAAAGAATCCAGAACTATGCGAGCGAGTCAATCTTGGTGGGTTGGCAAATGTTCTCGAACTTGCTAAGGAACACAACCTAAGATTATACACTCCATCTTCAATTGCTGTTTTTGGTCCAGACTGCCCTTCATTAGCACCCCAAGAAACATCACTTAATCCAACTACGATGTATGGGATGACCAAGGTTGCAGGCGAAGTCATGGCTAACTATTACTGGGAGAATCACAATGTAGATGTGCGAGGTATTCGTTATCCAGGTTTGATTTCATGGAAGGCGCCTCCCGGTGGTGGGACTACAGATTATGCTGTGGAAATTTTTCACCATGCTATTGAATCGGGTAATTACACATGTTTTGTTAAACCAGATACTAAGTTGCCAATGATGTACATGGATGACGCCATCCGTGCGACTCTTGAATTGATGGACGCGCCCTTAGAGTCTCTTGGTTCAGCACGGGCGGGGTACAATATTGCTGGAGTCTCTTTTACTGCTGAAGAATTGGCAAATGAGATTACTGTTAGGCTTCCAAATTTTGTTTGTAGTTATGAGCCAGACATTAGGCAGAAATATGCTGATTCATGGCCCAGTATGATTGATGATTCTCAAGCACAGAATGATTGGGGTTGGGAGCCGCAATTTGGCTTGGAACAATTAGTTGAAGAAATGTTGGAAAACTTGTCATAAGTGAGGAATTAAGAATGTCTAAAGTAGATCGATTTTATGGAATGAAATTAAGCACTGCTGCAAATGTTGCGATATTATTACTCGTATCAGTTCTAGCATTAATACATTTGAAAACAATAATTCAACCATTTATTGTTGCTATTTTGCTATTTTTCCTGATCAATCCCTCTGCAAAATGGCTCGAGGATCGTTATGGTCATCCTCTATTGGCTTATGGAATCCTAGTTGCAATTACGATAGGATTCATTTCTTTAGCGGCGATTCTTCTATATGCTAATTTACAATCATTTTCCGATAAGGTACCGGAACTTGCTGAACAATTCAATGAAAAAGTTACTTGGCTTGAGGGCATAACTATCTTTGGTCATTCGATAGAACTAACATCTGTGGTGGATAATATTGGAATAGATTCCATAGAAGCATATTCAAAAGGTTTTCTTGGAACAATAACTAGTTTTTCAGGAAGTGTGGCAACAACTTTGATATTTTTGATATTCATTGTTCTTGAAGCAGAATCACTACCGGGGCGCTTAGAAGCAGCATATCCTAGGCAGGTTTCTAGATTACAGAAAATAGCTGATGGTTCTGGTAAAAGTGTTAGCACATATGTGTTAACTAGAGCTTCAGTGGCATTTGGGCAATCAGTTTTCGTAGCTGTAATCCTCTTCTTTTTCGGAATCCCGGGGTGGTTTCTTTGGGCCAGTATTGCATTTTTACTAGATTTCGTGCCTTACATTGGTGGTCTTATTGCTACCTTGCCACCAATCATTCTTGGATTTGTTTTATTCGAACCTACGACTCTAGCATTGTTGGTGTTACTCTTAGTTGTGAACCAGCAAACTTGGGGTGGTTTTATTGAGCCGCAACTATCAGGTGAAAGACTCGATATGTCACCAATTGCTCTGCTATTATTAGTTGCCTTTTGGGGCTGGGTTTGGGGCTTAATGGGGATGGTTCTTGGCGTTCCTCTAGGTGTTATTATGAAACTGGCTCTAGATAATGATGAGAAAACTAAGCCCATCGCAATAATGCTTTCAAAAAATCCACCTGCTGAAGAAGAGTGATGGTTCAGACCCTTGTGCGTCTTTATTGTCTCAACTGTAGGTGATTTCATGGTGAATATCTATCATGAATAATTCGACCCCGTTAGTGCTGTCATACGCTGAGAAATAGAGCGTGTTGTCGAATGCAGTTAGTTGGGCAGGAGAACTGCCACTTGAGCCTGAATAGATATCTTTGACCATTACGGTGCCAGAACTTGTTCCGTCACTCAT
>DASCSU010000101.1:0-6269 GCA_034399495.1 Candidatus Thalassarchaeaceae archaeon | reverse complement strand
CTTGCAGCGCCACCACCTGGTACGCCTGAGGTCACTAACAATTTCTGTTCTATTTGGAATAATGGTACAGGGATATGTGACGACTACAACTTCGCTCACGACTTAACCCCTGCAGGTGAGTGGGTACGCTCTCAGTACACCTTTGAGATGCATAATACAAGCACAATCACAATGACTCTAGAATGGGAAATGCACGAGTTCAATCGCTCGGCAATAGGTCTTGAGGGGATGGATTTAGGTGGCGCATTTGATGCAAACAACAGCGGCGCCCCTGTCGATTATATTCGTAATTATTTAGGTTATACAACCCCACAGGGAATGGAGGTTAGACAACTAATTCTCAACGAGTTTTCTAATGCAGTTGAAGATTTAGTGAATAATACCTATGCTGGTAGTGCTCAAGTAGAAAGCACCATTGTCAATCAAGTAAACATTGAGGGCCAGAACGTTGCTTGTACCGATGATATGAATTCAGATTCAATAGATGAGGTATTGGGATTTGCTAACAATGCTTTCCAACCCCCACTTTGCCTTCGTTCAGTTGCACAAATTGAAATTGGTTCGGGTCTATTCAATTTTTCTTCAAACCCTATGAATATAGAAAGAGCATTTCAAGGCCTTCTTACAATGGGGGCAGAAGTAACATCTGATTTCACTCTAGTCTCAAGAGCGGGACACCATTCAATTTTCGAGTTGATTCCACCAAACTATGCTACATTCTCATCAGTAGGTGGTAATGGTACATTAAATTCGCATCAACAAGGGCCTTACCAGTATCATTCAGCGTATTGGTTAACTGATGGAATTAATCAACAGGATGGTGAATCGACCTTCCCTACTACCTCTGTTACCAGCATTTTCCGCAATACAAGCACTCGCTCAGTAATGCTTGATCCATCGATAGACCAAGGTTTGTCTATATCCATGGTTGCGGATATGAGAGATGAAAATAACAACATGTTGAGTGCAGATATGGATGTTCATTACCTTCCCAAATCCGTATTGGAGGATTGGGGTTTTACTTTGGGTTCTGGTATTGAAATACCTTGGATAACTAGTGATGGAATCCGAATGGCTCACGAATATGGATTGCTAGATTTAGATGAATTCTCAAACATGATTCCAATGGAAGATGTGGAATCTGCAGTATTTGATATTTTAGATATTGAACTTGCTATGAACGATGTTGATTGGAAAGAACCAGATTCATCCGGCGGCCTAAATTTTACTCACGTCCCGACCCAAACTTGTTCTGAACTAATTGTAGTAACTCACTGTTTGAGTGGTGCTAATGCCATGAATAGCACCTTTCCGGTAACTTTGACATCCTCGAGTCAACCTTTCTCCTTTTCACCTCTTGAAATGATGGCAGAGTTACTTTCCGAACAACCAGGATTAGAAAATATCACAGATATTCCAGAAGAAGATGTAGCAGCAATTCTTTCTATACTAGTCTATGAGCATGATTTCAACACCGCATTCATTACTGATAATTTACCAGATTGGCTCCCTCCTACAGAAGTTGAAATCACAATTCTATTGCCCGATTGGATAGCTTCTGATATTGGTGATTCTAGAACAATTACTTTGCATGCTTCCACCTTCAGTGGAGAAGATGAAACAGTTGCTATCACGGGTCCAAATCCATATCACAGGCGCTGGGATGACCCTATTTGCAGTGGCGGCGGAGTTTGTACAGAATCTTCTCTTGATTTGATTTGCCCAAGTCACCAGCGAACTTGCATTGGCATCCATGCAGAACTTGATTTCCCAGAATTCGAGATTCATGAGTGGACTCAAGAAATTGAATTAACCATTGAAGGAGAGATTTCAGTGGAACTATACAGGGTGGCAGTTCCATCTGTATTGACCGAAGATATCGGTCTGACAATCGAGGCAATCCCTTCAGATTTAATGCGTCATGCAATCGCATACGGTGATGAACAGGAAGGCGGCCTGAATGGCCTTTTAGGGAAGACTCTTGAGGTGCCTCTTGGAGATGAGACACATCAGTTGGAATTGTCAAACAATGGACTACAAGATTTTGCAAATTCTCTTGCTAATATGTTGAATCAACAAGTTTCTGATATGGAACAATCAGATGATATGGTGTCGGTTGACCTTTCTGGCCTTAGATTTTCAGCATCAACCCCCCACATGGAGAGGCCTCATGACGGCATTATCGATGATGATGAACCGCTATCATTCACATTGAGATTAGATAGAACAGTAATTTCAGCGAGGTATGTTGATGGAGGAGTCACAATCAATACAAACCAAGGAGTAGGGACAATCAAACCCTTATTCAGTGATTTTTTCTCTATTTTTGACCTCAGAGCAGCTAGTGATTCAGGCGGTGTTGTCACTCTTCCTCCAGAACCATTAGTTGTAGATGTAGAACCCGTAACAATTGTTGAAGATGTGGACGAAACCAAAGATAGTGATGAAGATGGAGATCTGAATAATGACCCAGACTTAGATGTTAGGCCATCTATCACCTTTGAATTATCGATGCCTCGTGGATTAGAGGTTGAACTTTCATCATCAATGGGGCGAGCAGAACAGTACATGATTGATGGGGACCGAAAGAAAATAATCTATCACGTACCACTATGTGTAGAGGAAAACCCCAATGATTGTGATACTCAAAGTGATGAGTTAAGCATTCAATTTACAGTAGGCTACGCCTTCTTATTGCAAGAATTGATGCCCTACATCATTGGATTACTAGTTATCATTTTCTTACTGTTCTATCTCCGCTCACGTAGGAAGAAGAAAAAGCGAGAGTTAAAGGAAATTAAGCAGATGAAGAAGCAAGCTGTTACTGTTAACACATACGCAGTAGAGCGTGATTTGCTAGGGCTTGAAACTTCTTCGGCCCCAGTTGGTGGCGGTGGTGATTCGGATTGGTTCGCAGGAATTGATATGGATGATAATTGGTAGAATCACAGGCTAATTATCTCGTGCAGTTTGTGTTGTAATTGGATGTAGGCGTTTGCACATTCAGCCATTCCAAAGCGGTGTAGTGCTTCCTGCCAACATTTGACACGTTGATTTTTATCAATTACTCCACGCCAGTACCAATGCAGAGCAGAGAGCCTTCTAGCAGTAGCAGTGCCAAGATCAGCAGGGTGTTCTACACTAGCCAATAGTTCTGCAATATCTGGATTGTTTTTCTCATGTGCATGCTTCACGAGTAGCAAACCTAGAGCACATCTTCTCAGAGGGTTAGCCGTCCTAGATATGAGGCTTCTAACTCGGTGTGGGTCATCCCCAATTATCAGTGCCGCGCGGGCCGCCATTTCCTGAATTATAGGGTCATTATGACTTGCCGTTGTGGCAAGGTCAGTACGGATTTTTGCGGCGATATCAGCATCATTTGTTGCTAGTGCAAGTGAGTGGCGGATTGCTGCTATTGTGACCAATGCAGCCTTTTTGTTGTCTGATTTGAGGGTGGAGAGGTCAATTTCATTCAATGCGCTTTCAGCATTTTTTCGTATTTCATCACTAAGTGGCTGAGGTAGCCTATCCTCGATGCTAAGCACAAGCCGGTTCAACTGAATTTTTGTTGCTCGAGAAGGGTCAGCCATTTCTAGCACCGCTCTTTCATCTTGATTAGCCTCATCAAAATTACCACTTAATCGCTTTAATCTTGCATTTAGTAATCTCCAATCAATATCTTCTTGCAATTCATCATCACATTCGCTCAATGCTTTTTCAGCATGCTCACTTTCACCTCTTTCAATTGCTACGCGTGCTGACAGTAGGTTGAGTCGTTGTATATCTGGTAGGATTTTGATTGCATCTTGAATGATGGCAGCTACAGCAGCCGAGTCGATGGAGAGTAATTGTCCAATATTGCTTTCTAATGATTCAGTAACTTCAGTCGCACTTTCAGAACTTGCTGCTTGAACTCTGTGATGCGTTTCATGAACGATTGCCGCTGGCTCAATTCTCTCAGCCCAATGTTCTGCAGCAGTAGAGTGAATTTTCTTTGCTTCCTCTTCACTCCACATGGTTCTGCGAACATTTCTAACAAGGTGTTGTAATTCAATAGATTCCAAAATCCAACGCAACAACGCAGTATCATCTAGCAGATTAACTCCATCATCGTTTGACAGTTGGTCAACCAATATGGGCAGTGGGGATGCGGCTAATTCATCCATTGTTGCTAACTCTTCTTTTGCAAGGTTTTCCACAACATCTGTACGGATGAATTCTTGAATCCTATCATCTGCCTCAGGTATAGAGTGCCCTGGTTGCCATAGTTTGAGGGCCAAAGGGTGTCCTCCAAGAGCCGTAACCACTTGCTGAGCAGTATCTTCTTCGAGATCTTCAGGGAGTAACTTCAGCGCATCTTCCTTACTAATTTCATCAACCTTGGTGACATTTCCAATTTCAATAGGAGAAGGTGCTCGACAGCCAGTAACAAGCGTAACGTCCTTATTTTTATCAAGTGCAGTCAAAAGAGTCTCAATATCAGGCAGATGCCTTTCATGCACCGCCTGCAATTCATCGATGACAAACAGAGTATTTTCACATATCTCTGTGAGTGCAGCAGTAGCAGCATCCACATTTTTTGGTGCATCATCTCGACCCAACAATTCAGCAGTTAATTTTCCAACATCATGGTGGGAATGCATTGTTACCCAACGCACATCTTTGCCTTGTGCTACCGACTCTTCAGCCAACACTCTTAGCAGTGAAGTCTTACCAATTCCAGGTAGACCAATTAGTTGCACACAGGAACCCGTTTCAAGTTCCTCCAATATTTCTTCAACTAACTCACTTCTTCCATGCAAATAGGGGAGCGGTGGTAGATTACCAAACAATATTCCAGTTGAATCAACTTTCTCTTCAGGCTCTAATTCATCGGTAATTTCTCTGCCCTTTTTTGTCAAATGAACAACCGTTCTTTTTCGATGCCCGCCACCTATCACATGAGTTTGACGAGTTTTGATAAGACCCCTATTTTCAAGTGATGTAATGGGTGGATTTAGTGCCGAGCGAACCAATCCTAGATGTTCGGCAAGTCCGGGGAGCGAGATGCTACGAGGTACATCCCATGCCTTCTCTAAACTCTCGGGAAAGGTGGCCAAAAGCCGCATTAACCTTGCTTCAGAGTCTGTAAGCACAAAGCGTGAGGAGAGGCGTGGGTTCATTTCCCTTCACCTTAGCCGTTTGTCTCATGCCGGTCGATGCTTCGGGACTACATCTGCCGGATGAACCAGGCGTTTATCTCTTCAAAAATAAGGATGGCCGAGTCCTATATGTTGGTAAGGCAACAGTCTTGAAAGACCGAGTACGCTCTTATTTCGCAAAAAACCCAGACCGCGCTATGATTCCTAAATTAGTATCCGAAGCAGATGATATTGATTGCATGGTAACACCCAATCCGCGTGAAGCGTTGACACTTGAGAGAGAACTGATACGCCGCCACAAACCAAAATTCAATTCTTTGATGACCGATGACAAGTCATACCCTTTCATCGCTATGACTGCTGAAGATGCACCACGAATCATCTACACTCGCCATCCACCAACTGATGCCAAGTTGTGGGGGCCATTTCCAGATGCTGGTGCGGCTAAGCGGATGATTCAACTTCTGCGCCGCCAATTTGGTGTCAGAGATTGTCCAACTCTACTCCCCCAAGGTTGCTTAGCCATGCACATTGGGCTTTGTGCAGCCCCATGTATCGATATGAAAGGATACGGGCAACGAGTTGAGGCAGTAGAACAAGTGATGGGTGGGAAAGCTGACGATTTTCTAGCCGCACTGCAAGCAGATATGGATGCGGCTAGCGACAAACTCGAGTATGAAGCGGCAGCCCAAAGGCGTGATTTGATTGCAGCCGTCCAAAGAACTCTATCTCAACAAGTTGTTTCAAGCCGCTTCTACCAAGATGTTGATGCCATTGGATTTGCCAGCAGAGGCGATCTAGGGGCAGTAGTATTCCTTCATGCTACACAAGGAGTTGTTACAGGACAAACCCATTACCCACTACTTCACAGAGGCGATGTTGCTGAATCTGTTAGCCTCTTGATTTCTGAACATTACCAATCTAGAAGGCCACCCCGCACTATTCTGACTCCAACCCCCATCAACGAACAATTGGGAGAGTGGCTCAAAGAGCAACGGGAAGGGGCAATCGAAATCAAAACACCTCTGAGGGGAGAGTTAGCAACATTGAGAGCACTAGCAGACCAGAACGCTGAGATGCAGGCTCAAAGGGCATTTGACAAGCGCTCATCAGGAAACCTTGAGAAAA
>DASCSU010000100.1:0-6360 GCA_034399495.1 Candidatus Thalassarchaeaceae archaeon | reverse complement strand
GATAATGATGGCATAGAAACGTCAGACGATAATTGTGAAAGTAACCCAATCACTGTTGGTTGGGTATCTTCACTATCTTCTGATCGTGACCAGGATGGTTGTAAGGACTCTACAGAAGATAATGATGATGATGGCGATAATATTCTAGATTCTGAAGATGCATGCCCAATGAGCATTCGAGTAACTCTAGACCATGATTCAGATGGTTGTAAAGATTCAATTGAAGATGATGATGATGATAACGACTCGATTAACGACATATCAGATGCATGTACTACTGGCGTATTGAACTGGACATCAAATGGAACCACAGATTATGATACAGATGGTTGCAAAGATTCCAATGAAGATTTAGATGATGATGGTGACACAGTCAATGATACTGTGGATTCCTGTCCTAAAGGTAGTCTTGGATGGATATCTTCACCAACAACAGATCATGATGGGGATGGTTGCTTGGATAGCGCCGAAGATTCAGATGATGATAACGATGGGATAGATGATGAGTATGACACATGTCATCAAGGTGATTTGAATTGGACATCATCTAATCAAACAGATAACGATGGAGATGGCTGCCTTGATGCTACAGAAGATTTGAATGATGATAATGACCATTACCAAGATTATGACGACTCATGTCCTAATGGCACAGTTGGTTGGTATTCAGGTAGCATTACTGATTATGATGGCGATGGTTGTAAGGATTCAGATGAAGATTTAGATGATGATGCAGATGGTGTATTAGATGTCGATGATAATTGTCCTAAGGGTATACAAGGTTGGATAACTAATCCAACAGTTGATTTCGATTCTGATGGTTGCCACGATTGGAATGAAGATACTGATGATGATGGTGATGGAGTATCTGACCTCATAGACAAATGCTCATCGACACCCGCTGGAGAAGTTCCAAGTTCCGAAGGTTGTGCTGCAGGGGAAATCCCTGATGGTAATGCTGGTAGTGGCGGTAATACATCAATTGATTATACAGACAATAATACCTATGTGAATAATACCTATGTGAATAACACCTATGTGAATAATACTTACCAAAATAATTCATTTGACAATGAGACATATCAAAATCAGACATACCAAAATAATTCATATTCGAATGAAACCTTCCAAAACCAAACTTACCAAAATAATACAAACTTGAATCAAACAATAAATGAAGGAGACATATTGAATGAAACATCCGATGATAATACAAACGATTTAGTTTCTGATGAAGAATCACTTATTGGAATGTCCTGGGTGCCATTAATTGTCGTCATTTTGATGGTATTATTATTATTCATCCAAGCTTTACAATTAGTAAAGAAACCAGTAATGCCATCTGGACCACCGGAAAGCATGTTGGCTGAACAAAGTGTATTTGATGATGTGGATTATACTTCTGAAGTAAGCAACTCTACAGATGATTTTGTAATTGCAGAAGATCCAGTGGTTGAGAACGAACCTCAACTAATTACAATGGAAGCGTCAACTCCTCCAGCAAATCCCGAAAATCTAACAATATCAGATGGATTCGAGTGGATTGAATGGCCAGAAGGAAGTGGGAAGAATCACTTCCGAGCAGAAGGGACTCAGGATGAATGGCAAGAATGGCCGATCGAATAACACGATAATGAGTAAAAAAACCACAAAAAGTAGTTGTGGCGCCCCGACCGGAATTTGAATCCGGGTCGAAGCCTCGACAGGGCTTCATGATAGGCCACTACACTATCGGGGCAACCGGTAGTTGCGGTCCAAACCCAACCGGTATTTAACGAGAACCCACCTCGAAGGTACGAGAGTCATGGCGCGAGATGAAGATTCAACTGATGGCGCGGATACAAAAAAACCCAAATCTGGCCCACCGAAAGGTCCCCCAGGTGGGCTACCAGGAGGTCCGCCCAAAGGACCACCTAGTGGCACCCCAATGGGTATGCCAATGGGTATGTTTCCAGGAATGGCCAAACCAGGAGCAACACCCCCACAAAGGCAATCAAAACCACCAAAAGTTACCGAGGTGGAAGATTCTTCTGAAGAAATAGAAGAGCCGGAAGAAGAAAATGAAGAAACATCCTCAGCTGTAGAAGACATAGAATCTTCAGAATCAACACATATCCAACCAGATGGGATGGAGGATATGATAGGCAAAGCGATAGCCCAAACTCCTATGTCTGAAGTAGAGGCCTTACGTTATGAAAATGAATCTCTAAGAAGTGCAGTTACTGGTGCTACAGGAATAATTGAAGAAATGGATTCTCCACCTATGCCCCCAATAGTTGGAGATGGATTCGTAATCCCCGCACACGTAGTCGGCGATTTTGTTAGAATTGGTAGACAACTTCAGCGAGAAGGTTTGTGTCATGCTACTTCAGGTAGTATTTCCACACTTTCACTCGATGAACCAAATCTTGTGCATATGACTAGATCAGGGGCCGCCCTTGGTCAACTCGATGAAAGACACATTATTTCTGGAAGGCTAGGAGGTAATGCACCACACGGCGCAGGCAATTCATGGCGAATTCATACTATCTTATTGGCGGTTGCATCATTAGAGCACAATGGTAGAGCTGCCTGTGCTCATTTGCCTGCTCCATATTCAACAGCGATGTCACTTGAACAAGATTTGTTTGTATTACGTCCTGTAGACAGTGCAGGAAAAGAGAGATTTGATTCAGTAGTTATTGTTGATTCAGATGATGTGGGTGAAGATGATTTCCTACGTCAATTATCTGAAGGATTGAATCAATCTAATTGTAAGGCAATTGTTGTTAGAGGTGCTGGAATTTATGCAGTAGGTGCAGATTTCAATGAAGCATGGGACAACGCCGCTGCAATAGAGCATAGCATGAAAATATCATATTTAACCCGCTTAGCAGGCATCGATAGTTAAGCGGCATGTTCATTGAACGAAGTCATTGCACAGTGGTTTGAGGGCCATGTCAGATCAACTAGTAATTGATGTTGTAGATAATGGTGGCCAGTGGACACACCGCGAATGGCGCATGCTACGTTATCTCGGAGTTGACACCCAAATAATATCCAATGAAACACCACTTTCTGAACTTAGGGAATTAGACGGTTTACTTCTTTCTGGGGGGGCAGCTCGCGTGGGTTTGACTGGAGAACTAGGGAATTGCGCAGAATACCTAACGCTCGAAATACCAATACTCGGGATTTGCGCAGGTCATCAATTCATGGCGCGCCATTATGGCGGAGATTGTGGCGAATCAGTAACTCCCGAATTTGGCGCCATGGTAATCACTCTCGTAGATGGTGGCGGAGGTATGTTCATGGAAACACCAGAAACTCAAGTTGTTTGGGAAAGCCATAACGATGAAGTTACGATAGTGCCAGAAAATTTCCACATTACTGCAAGCAGCCCTTCATGCCGCGTTCAAGCGATGGAAAACAATGCTGGGACACGCTTTGGCCTCCAATTTCATCCAGAAGTCAATGATTCAGAATATGGTGCAAAGATAATGGAGAATTTCGTAGTTATCTGTAAAAAAGCCGCTTCAGAGTAATTTGTCTAAAGGGCGAGGTTGAAAAAGGGCGGGTAGGTCGCACGCACACATGGAACGAGCATACACATTTCTAGACGACCGAATGTTCACCTACAGGTGCATCAATATTAATTGCAAGGAGAACCATCGAATTAAAGGATGGACTCAGTGGATTGATTGTGAAGCGTGTGGGGCTAATGCCCTCCCCACAGAAATACTCTACCGCTGTCTAAAATGTGGAGCAATGGAAGCATTTAGTCAGGAAAAAACCGGAGTTTCTTGCCGAAGTTGTGGTTTCCGCATATTTATCAAACCCCGTCGCTCAGGAACAGATCCTGAAAAGGGCGGTAAAGCGGCCTACAAGATGATTAAAGCAGATTGAACAAAACTCATCAATCACCACATGCTCTCAGCATTTGATGGCAGGGCGAAAGTTAGTGTCAAGTGGCACCCCGTTTGAGAAAGTTGCAGGTTATTCAAGAGCCATAAGGGTGGGCAACGTCATCCATGTAGCAGGAACAACTGCTACAGATTCTGATGGTAATGTTCTTGCAAAAGGTAATCCTGTTGAACAATGTAGGATTATTATTGGTAGAATAGAGAAAGCACTGATAGAAGCAGAATCATCACTTTCAGATGTGGTGAGGACAAGAATATATGCAACAAGAGCAAAAGATTGCGATTCAATTATGAAAGTCCATGGTGATTTTTTCAAAGAAATACGCCCAGCTGCAACACTTGTCGTAGTTCACGAATTAGTAAATCCAGAAATGTTACTTGAAGTAGAAGTAGAAGCAATTGTTCAATGATGAATCTACCATGATTTGCGTTGAGTTCAAAGACTGTGAGCCTAACACTGAGGATAACCCCATGCCGAGTTGGTTAGAAAAACACGCCCCTCGCCGCTTTGACGAGCTTGCTTTTCCTGAGTCTATCCGTAATACTTTGACAACAGTTAGTCTTTCAGGAAGCCCCCCCCATCTTCTAATTACTGGGCCCCCAGGTGTAGGTAAAACAGCGGCTTGGCACCTTGTTGCAAGACAGGTTCTTGGAGCGGGTTGGAAATCTACAGCGCATATAATTCAAGCAAGGGATTTAGCAGGTACAACCGGGGCGATGAAGAAATTTGAAGAATTTTTACGACCAGGTGGCCTTACATCAAAGGATACTCTAACCGGTCGTACAAGTCTTGAAGCATTTGATCGAGGAATGTGGGATTCTTCGGTTGATGACGACCCACCTCCTGCAGGTGTAGAATTATCTGCTCCAGAAAAAGGAATAACACCAGTAAGTCGCCTGATAATAATTGAAGATGCAGATCATTTAGGCCCTAAAAGACAACCATACCTTAGAAGAATGATGGAATCAGAGTCAACATCATCTAGATTTATTTTCACTGCTAGAGCGCCTAGTAGAATAATGGATGCCCTCCGCAGTAGAAGTAAACACATACGAATCCCATCTACAGAATCAGATCGAATAGATTCG
Organism: Candidatus Thalassarchaeaceae archaeon; assembly: GCA_034399495.1. Classification (GTDB taxonomy): domain Archaea; phylum Thermoplasmatota; class Poseidoniia; order Poseidoniales; family Thalassarchaeaceae; genus MGIIb-Q1. The sequence continues at coordinate 1,369 of DASCSU010000100.1, read as the reverse complement.
ATATTGAAGCATATTTCAGCAAAAGAAGGAATTGAATTAGTAGACGGCATTATTGGTGATATCAAATATGTTAGTGCTGGTAATTTGAGGAAAGCACTTTTTATTCTAGAATTATTAGCTAAAACGGACCAAATAAATGACCGCGCATCAGTACACAAATTAGTCGCAGCCTCAACTCTTCAAGGTGGCAGATTGATGATTGAAATGGCATTACGTGGACGCATCATTGAGTGGCGTTGGGAGGAGGTTTACGGCCGTAAGAAAAAGGTCTTATCAGGAGCAATGGCCGAACTTGACCGTTTAATGGGAGATTTAGCCTTAGATGCGGATGATATAATCTCCCAACTTCATCAAGTTATTACATCAGGGAGATTGATGTTATCTCCAAATTTACAAGATGAATTATTGTCTAGACTTGCTGAATGTGATTCTAGACTTAGCCGTAGTTCATATTCACGAATACAATTTGAGAGATTCCTCCATGAAGTTTCTGAAGCAGGACTTCGTCATGGCATGGTAATGCTTTGATTGCCACAACCGTCATCAAAGAGTGGTCAGTCGAAAGGCTGGGCGCGTGGCCCAGCTGGATAAGGCGGCGGCCTCCTAAGCCGCAGATCGCGGGTTCAAATCCTGCCGCGTCCGCTTTTTTTTTACTAAGCGTCTCGTAGAGACGCATGGCGTGGAGTTTATGATGCGACTACTTGTGGCGTGACCAATGGATGCATGGGATGTTGTAGTTGTAGGCGGATCCGTAGCCGGATTACGAGCAGCAATTTCCGCTCATGATTTAGGTGCAAATGTAGTAGTTCTTGAGGAAGGTGCAATTGGTTCAGGAGGCGCACCTACATCGGTTGAAGGGTTAGCAGTATCAAGTAATGAAGCAAATAACGATTCACATGCAACAGATACACTAGCAACAGGGGCGGGTGTTTGTGATGAATCAACAGTTAGAAAGAGAACAGGCGCAGCATTCGATCATTTAGCAGAGATGGAAAGGTGGGGTTTGGTTCTCCGCCGCTCATCTAGTGGTGCTCCCCATCTAGTATCCGGACCAGGCCATAATTATGCTAGGGTTGCAACTACTGGAGATACTACGGGCCGAGAAATATATTCTATTCTTCAAGAGCAATGTATGAAGCGCTCTATCTTGAGACGCAGCGATACACAGGCATTGTCATTAGTAATTGAAAATGACTCAGTAGTCGGTATTGTAACATTAGATGTCCAACGCGGTGAATTGGTGGCAATTCAAGCAAAATCAATCATCCTAGCAACTGATGGTTTTGAATCTGCATGGAATGGCGGTAGTGGCGGCACAGGACTTTGGTTAGCACAAGATGCAGGTGTCGAATTATCTAACATGGAATTT
>DASCSU010000099.1:0-6375 GCA_034399495.1 Candidatus Thalassarchaeaceae archaeon | reverse complement strand
ATTTAAGATTAAAGGGTGATATTATGGATGACAACAAAAATGGAAATGGAAGATTCACTTGGTTTAAGAAAGCGAAAGAGTCCCGAACATGGGAGAAATTCTATCGCGACAGATGGGCACACGATTACTCAGTAAGAACTAGTCACAGTGTCAACTGTTCAGGTTCCTGTAGCTGGGAAGTTTTCGTCAAGGATGGAATCATCTGCTGGGAATTGCAGAAAACGGATTGGCCTCAGATCAATGATGAGACGCCTAACTATGAGCCACGTGGGTGTCAGAGAGGCATCTCAGCATCTTGGTATCCTTACTCACCAGTACGACCCAAGTTTCCCTACATTCGAAGAAGGTTATGGAAGGCTTACAATGCGGAGCGTAAGAGGGGTAGTGGACCTGTAGAGGCGTGGGCATCAGTTGTAGAAAATCCAACACTTGCAAAGGCGTACAAGAATGCAAGAGGAAAAGCAGGATGGAAGCGAGGGACTTGGGAAGAGAGTGCAGAGATTATTGCTGCAAGCCAGATATACACGATTAAGAAGTATGGAGCAGATCACATTCAGGCATTCTCGCCGATTCCAGCAATGAGTATGGTATCATTCTCATCTGGTCAGCGCTATAACCAACTGATGGGCGGAAGCATGCTTTCGTTCTATGAGTGGTACCACGATCTACCTCATATCATGCCATGGATTTGGGGTGATCAAACTGATGTTGCAGAAAGTGCAGATTGGTATCAAGGGACATACTGGATTGTCATGGGTTCAAACCTACCAATGACAAGAACTCCTGATGCTCACTTTGCTTCTGAGCACAAGTATAACGGTGGAAAGATTACCAATCTTTCTCCTGATTATTCGGATATCACCAAGTTCTCGGATTTGTGGGTGCAGATTAAGGAGGGCGCGGACAATGCTTTCCTCAGTGCCTGTATCCATGTGATTCTTAATGAGTATCACCATGAGCGAAAAGCCGAGTATTTCCACAGTTATGTGAAGAGATATACAAACATGCCATTCTTGGTAATGCTAGATGAAGAAGATGGTTATTACACAAATGGAAGATTCCTGCGTGCATCTGACTTTGCTCAGTTTGAAGGTGAAGAATATGATGAGTGGAAGCCTGTTCAGGTAGACAATGATTCTGGTGATATGAAGATTCCAACCGGTACTCTTGGTCATCGCTGGGAAACAGAAAACACAGGTCGTTGGAATTTAACTCATGAAGATGCATTGACTGGAGAGGAATATGACCCCCTGCTCTCGTTGCTTGACAAAAAGGGCAGCAAGGAAGTGATGGTTGGATTCCCTGACTTTACACATACATACGATAAACTTGGAGAAACAAAGAACACCGGTAACAAAGCAATCAACAGCATTCGTGGAGTTCCAGCCCGTGAAGTCAAGACAAAGGATGGCAAAGTTCTGTTCACTACTGTTTTCGACTTGATGATGGGACAATATGGTGTCGGGCGTGGACTTTCTGGTGATTATCCCGAAGACTACGATGATGCCGATGCACCATTCACCCCTGCATGGCAGGAACAAGAAACTGGTGTTAGCCGTGATCTTGCAATTCGTGTAGCACGTGAATGGGCCGACAATGCAGAAGCAACCAAAGGAAAGTCGCTGTTCATCACAGGTTCAGGTATTTTACATTGGTATCATGGTGGCCCATTGACTTACCGTGCTGAAGCAGTTATGGGTATCATCTGTGGATGTCAAGGAAACAATGGTGGTGGATTTGCTCACTATGTCGGAACTGAAAAGATTCGTAATTATGCAGCAGTTGGATTCCTCGCTGGTGCGACAGACTGGTATCGTCCATCTCGTCATACTAACAGTACTTCATGGCAATATTTCCACACAGACCAATGGCGCTACGATGGAATGCCATTGACACCACTTTGGTCGCCAGATGCTAAGACTCTCCCAAAGCATGGAAACCATTCTGCTGACATTAATCACTTGGCAGTAAGAAACGGCTGGTTGCCTTTCCATCCAGAATTTGACAAGAAGAACCCAATCGATGTCTATCAAGACGCAATTGATGCAGGTTGCAAAGATGATGGCGAAATAGCAGAATGGGTAGCAAAGCAATTCAAAGATGGAAAAATGGATTTCGCAATTACAGATCCCGATGCAAAAGCCAACCATCCAAAGGTTCTCACTATTTGGAGAGGCAATTTGTTTGGAACTAGTACTCGCGGTCAAGAATATGGACAGAAGTACTTACTTGGAACTCATGACAATGTTCTCGGCAAAGAGCGTTCAAAGGATATGATAAACGAAGTGAAATGGCACGAAGAAGTGGATGTTGGAAAACTCGACATGGTTGTTTCACTGAATCTAAGAATGGACTCTTCAGCAAATTATGCTGATGTTGTGCTTCCTGCTGCTCATTGGTATGAGAAGCACGATTTGACTTGCAGTGATTTGCATTCATTCTTCCATCCATTCAACCCGGCACACGACCCTGCATGGGAGGCAAAGTCTGATTGGGAGGCGTTTAAGTTCCTTGGTAAAGTATTTTCAGAAATGGCGAAAGATTACTTCCCAAGCCCTGTCAAAGAGGTTGTTTTAACACCAATTTACACAGATTGCCCCGATGAAATGGCTCAGCCACTCGGTGAAATTAAGGATTGGAGATCTGGTGAATGCGAGGTAATTCCAGGCAAGACATTCCCACATGTCAAGGTTGTTGAGCGTGATTATACTAAGTTGTATGAACAATACACAACGATTGGGCCACTTGGTTGCCAGCCTGAAGGTTATGGTGCAAAAGGAATCAATTTTGATTTGACTGAAACTTATGAAGCGATGAAGAAGAATCGCCAAATTGGTGAGAAGCATGGTCGACCAGATATTTCCTCAGCGAGTCAAGTTGCCGAAGCAATCTTGCGAATGTCACCAGAAAGTGATGGTGAAGTGTCGCACGCGATTTTCACTGACCTTGAGAAGAGAGTAGGGCTACCACTAGCTGATATGGTTGAGGGGGAGAGAGATATTGCTCACTCCTACAAGGACCTTTCAAGCCAACCTCGTCGTTCAATCACCTCACCTCATTGGAGTGCAATTGAGGACCCAGATAGAACCTATGGTCCATGGACAATGAATGTTGAGAAACTCAAGCCATGGCATACCTTGACTGGCCGTCAAGCGATTTATTTTGACCATCAAGGTTTCAGAGATCTTGGTGAAGCACTACCAACCTACAAGCCTGCAGTTGATACAGTTGCAATTGGCGATTTGCCAATGCATGAATTGGAGAATGGCAACTCTAAGTTGCTTCGTTTCTTGACACCGCATGGAAAGTGGCAGATTCACTCGAACTTCCGTGATACATGGCAGATGACCAATCTCTTCCGAGGTGGTCCTCTATGTTGGCTTAATGATGACGATGCGAAAGAAATTGGTGTTGTTGACAACGACTGGGTTGAAATTTTCACAAATAATGGTATTCAGGTTGCAAGAGCTGTTGTTTCTCACACAGTAAAAGCAGAAGCATGTATTGTTTACCATCAGAACGAACGCCACGTCAACGTACCATTTTCACCATTAGCGAAGAAGTATGGAGCAACGGATCTTAGAGGAGGTGGGAACAACGCACCAACTCGTGTGATGATGAATCCAAACTGTATGATTGGTGGTTATGCTCAATTTACTTACTTCATCAATTATCTCGGACCAAGTCCGTCTGAGAGAGATATGGGTGTTATTGTGCGAAAGATGCCTCTTGTGGAGGGCAAAGTCATCTACGAAGAGAAAAATCTGCACAAGTTGAAGGGGGTCTGAAAATGAAAATAATGCAACAAATGGCAATGGTATTCAACATGGATAAATGTCTAGGATGTAACACTTGTACGGTAGCGTGTAAGAATATCTGGACCAACCGCGAAGGCGCCAAATACATGTTCTGGAACAATGTTGAAACAAAGCCCGGAATTGGATATCCAAAAGAATGGGAAAACCAAGAAGAGTACAAGGGTGGCTGGATTCTCACAGGCAAGAAGAGTAGTCCATTGAGATTGAAGATAGCACCAAAGTGGTACGAATTGGCAAACTTGTTCTACAATCCTGAACAGCCTGAGATGAAGGACTATGTCGGTGATACAGGAACTTTCACCTTCACCTACGAAGATTTGCACACCCCATTGCAAATGAAGCAGCAACCAGTTGCTCGCCCTAAATCAGAATTGACCGGTGAAGAAAATGTAAAGCCAAATTGGGGTGTCAATTGGGAAGACAATGCTGCAGGTGCAAATGTTACCGGACAGTTTGATGTTAATTTCGATGACATGACCCAAGAAGAGAAGGATGCTTATCTGAAATATCAGGACTCATTTATGATCTACTTGCCACGTATCTGTAACCACTGTGCGAATCCAGCTTGTGTTGGAGCCTGTCCATCAGGTGCAGCACACAAGCGTGAGGAAGATGGTGTTGTCTTGATTGACCAAGACCGTTGCCGTGGCTGGAGATATTGTGTTTCAGCATGTCCTTACAAGAAGCCATACTACAACTGGCGTAGCGGTAAGATGGAGAAGTGTCTTCTTTGTTATCCACGTCTTGAGACTGGACAACCACCAGCATGTTTCCACGCTTGCCCTGGTAGAATACGATATATGGGTCCAATTATGGTTGATGAAGACCGAGTTATTGAGGCAGCAACTGCTGATGAGAAAGATTTGGTCGCTGTTCATCGCAGCATCATCCTTGACCCACATGACCCTGAAGTCATTGCTCAGGCAAAGAAGCAGGGGATTGCAGATTCTTGGATGGATGCGGCACAGAGATCGTCTATCTATCGTATGTTTGTAGAGTGGGAGATTGCTCTACCATTACATCCAGAGTTTAGAACAGTGCCAAGTTTATTCTATGTTCCACCAGAGAGCCCGGTAGAGTCAGTATTGGATGAAAATGGAATGCATTCTGCAGCTGACGCAGATTCAGTATTGCCAAGTCTTGACAAATTCAGAGTACCTATTCAATATCTAGCAACCATGCTTTCTGCAGGAAATGTTAGTGAAGTGGAGAAGGCACTCAGTCGCCAACTTGCGGTACGAGCATATCGCAGGAGCGTAAGAGTAGACGGAACACCAAATCTAGAAGTTCTCGAAGCAGCAGGATTAACCGAAAAAGATGCGAATGACATGCAGAGACTTCTCTCTCTTGCCTTCCTTGATGAAAGGTTCGTCATTCCAACAACTCATAGAGAGGATGATCGCGATACTAGCCCATTCTCTGAGCGAGGATTTGCTGGATTCCAAGAGATGGCTCCACAGAAGATGAAGCGCAGAGAGTTCATGCACCTTGATGTACAAGGAGACCAGGTGATTTGAATGCTAACGAACGAAACAGCAAGTGTCTCTGAAGATTTGTTGGCAGATTCATATCTACTCAATTCTATACTATATGCAGACCCAGAGCAGATGGATAAGAAATCAACCGACGAAAGAATTTCTACACTCTGTGAAGCATTGCGTGAAGCAGGCGCTCACAAAGTAGCAGCAAAATTTTCAGAATTCCAAAAGAAACTTTGGAAGATTACTTCTGATGAGCACATGTTTGCTCTTGAGATGACACCAACATCACCACCATATCTCGGCCACTATGGTTTTGATGCGCCAAAGTCGTGCGGCGAAATTGGTGTTAGTGAGCGTAATATCTACATGATTGAGATAGCAGCAGTCTACAAGCACTATGGGATGGTAATGGAACATGGCGAAATGCCCGATTATGTCCCAGCAGTAAATGAATTCTTGGCAATTTCTCTAGCAGAAAAGCACCCAGAATCTCGAATCTTACGACGTGGATATATTGATTCACTCGTATCTCCATTCTTGCCAAAATTGAAGAAGGGATTCAAAGGCAAACCATGGGCTCTTCTTATTGAAGCAACAGAATTACTGATAGAACTTGAAGTAAATGATAAAATTAGAGGTGATGAATAATGAATTGGAATGAAATGTTTTTCTTGGCTTTACCATATGTGACGATATTGCTTTTCTTCTTTGCTCCGATTTGGCGAGCATTCAAAGGTCATTGGGATTGGTCTTCAAGAGGAGATTTTCAATGGACACCACGTCCTTCTGGTATTTTTGGTAGAAGAATGATGGGCATGAGTGCTTTAGCACTTCACTGGGGTGTATTAACTCTAATTTTCGGCCATATTTTCCTAGGTCTTGTTGGTGCACTTTGGGGTCCAATAATTCTAGTGGATTACTTCCAATGGGTAGGCCTTGCAGGCGGGCTAATGTTTCTCTTTGGTTTGGTAGTAGCTCTCTCGCGTAGAATAATGATTCCAGAAGTAAAGGAGATGAGTAAGTTTGAGGATTATGCAATACTTGGTTTATTGATAACCGCAGCATCCACTTCACTT
>DASCSU010000098.1:0-6420 GCA_034399495.1 Candidatus Thalassarchaeaceae archaeon | reverse complement strand
GCATTAACACATCTGAATATCATGTTTTCCTATGTGTTTTCTCTATAGAACAACTACGTTGTTATGGGAAATGCGAGGGGTGCTAAACCCGCTAACTATTCTGATTTGCTATCATCAGAGAGTGAAATTAGTAGCTTCTGCGTCGTCATCAAGTCCTGCTTGCTTAACTTCACCATCTGCAGTAACGAATTCGCCTGCCTTGGTTAGGCTAGTGTGCATACTAGCTTCATGATCTGCTGAACGTGACAACTGCTGCTCGCCAAGTGCTAGAGAAATACTAGTTGTAATTGCCTGTAATGTCTGCATTGCCCTATCTCTATGACTTGCGGTAATCTGGTGGTCAGAGTAACGCGCCTCTTCGAAAATTGATAGGAAACCATCCAATTCAGCAGGAGATGCGATGCCCCTCAATGCCTCTCGGACAGCCCATTCAAACTCACGGGTTGTTTCGTACACCTTCTTCATAAAGCCATGTTGACGGAAGAATCGTACCAAATCCTTGTAACAATTGAAAATAACCTGCACGTACTCATTTGCAACGCGTAGTTGCATCATTGTGTCGGTCAAAATACCTTGTAGGATTCTAATCCTTCGGCGTTCAGCATAACGTTTGTACATTACAGCGCCAATAATTGACGCGAACAAGAAGGCCAGAATAATTGGTAACAAAAACTCTGGCTGAGTCCACCATGCTGCGCCTTGTGAACCAAGATTTGGATCCCCTAAGAACACTAGACCTTCAAGATCTTCACCACCCACAAAGTGGGCTGATTCAGGGAAGGTTGCGATAATACGCCATTTACCTATACAAGTTTCATCACCACATTGAGTACCCGTGTACTCCCTAGAGAAATTAGCGATACCACGGTCATTGGTGGTCTCAATCCCTAGTGATTCGTTTACCCAAACTCCGGTTTCATTCTCATATTGGAACACAAAGTGAACTTGTTGACCCGCGGCTGCTGCTTCGATACGATTTCTCAAAACAGCAACACTGCCAGTTATTTCTTCCCCTGGCAGATAACCGTTGATTTTCTCCCATGGGTCGTCAAATTGCATATCCACCTTACTACGAACTAGTAATAGAATATCCATGTGGGAACCATTTACAACTGCAGAACTTTCTTTGTCACAACCCTTTGAAACATCACGAGACGGCTCATAAGCGAGTCGAAGAACTCTAAATCCTTCTAACTCACTGCCCATTGGTTCTACACCCTTACGAGAAGGATTCTGTTCTGGGTCTCCACTAAACCAAGTAATAGCACCATCTTCATCATTAGTGAATGCTGTAGCAATTGGTCGAGTATTCTGGTCTGGATTGAGATAGATGTTGATACACTTACCACCAATCGATTGACCATTTGACTGCTTGAGGAATCCCTCTATGTGGAAAGATTCCTTCAAGTAAAGCACTGGATAACTTGTACCATTTACGAACGTGTAACGATCTACATCTGTCTGATAAGGTCCAACGTTAGTTATCTCAAGTGTTGAATTTGAGAACACTGGGAATAAATGTGTTACTGATGAATTCTTGTATCGTTGACGGTCATTATTCTCCCATGAATTGTAATCAATTGTAACTCTAGCTTGGCCTGCTAAAACTCCTTGTAATGGACAAACAATATCGAAGTACCCTTGCATATTAGTTGCACCCGGATCACACGTTACTGGTCCAGCACTACTTCCTTGCATTTCGTAGTAAACTCGAATCTGCCTGTTACTTAGATTACCTCCCAATTCATCGACCAAGCGACCTGTGACAATCATTGGTTTCTCAATAACTTCACCTGTGTTAGGGTCTGTTTCAGAAGTGTAAACTATTTGCTGATCAACATCAAGAACGGTGCGACCAATTAGAGAAAAGCCATCAACATCAGAACGTAATTCTCTACGATAGTGATCATTTCCTGGTTGATTTGCACATGGGTCCCACTGCCCCGGTAACGACAAATGATATTCTTCGAGAGGTATTTCACAACCTTCATTCGGTAAATTCTCATTGAACCTTAGTACCACATTGACCGGACCAAATCCTTCTGGAAGGAATGAAGCTGGGTCCATACGTAATGCTTGAGGATCAAGGCTGCGTTCATAATGAATAACACCAGCATTTGGCACTAAAGTAGCAACTACTTGTCTATGTGCTATATTTTCGAAATCTAAGCCTTCGAAGATAACTGATACATTACCCCCATCTTCGCCATCTCCTGAAAGTGAAGATCCTAAATCACGTATACCTGGTGTCCTATTATCATCGGTTACTTGTGCTGTAAATTCCCAAACATCTCCACTTTCACAAATATTTGAGCCAGTACACTCTGCACTTACAAGATTAATGTAAGTGTGAGAAACAACCCAGAATTCTTGTGTCACTGATGAGCCTTTTAGCAACGGATTTCCAGGGAATTCAAAACTCATTGTGAAATTGCCTAGTTCGTGTTCTGATGAGATATTCATTGGTATTTTGAATACTCCATTAACATCAGTCTCTGAGGAATTCATCTCACCTGTTGCAGACCAACTCCAGTTCACTGCTACATTCTTGACTGGCCTTTGTGCGTTATCTACGAGTCTAGCTTCAACTGAAGAATTGGTGTTTCTGTATAATCTTGGAACTGTGTTCAACTCAAAGTCAGTAGTACCTACGACTGATATGTTGACATAAGCACCAGTTGGCGCCAAAACTGTAGTCTGATTACCAGTAAAGTAGTAATTTGAATTAGTGAAATCAACCTTGATTCCATATGTTGATGCTGGATACTGACTGTACCATGACCAATTGTAGTTGAATACTGCCTCATTACCCATCAATGTAGGCTTTCTAGCATATCCTGTCTCTTGTGAACCTTGGAATACTCCATTATGGTCAAGGTCAACTTGTAGTGCCATTGGGTCTTGATCCCACGGATGGAATGTTCTATTGGAAACATTGCCAACGACAGTAAATGATTCACCCATATCCATTTCTGGTATAATTTCACAACGGACCCCACTTTCAGGGTCATTTACATCAACAGGTCCGCAGGGAGGGACATTGAAGTCTCCACCATTCTGCATAGCAATGAACCAATGTGTACCATTATGATTGATGAATGGTCTCAAACGTGCGGCTTCATCAAGTAATGTAGCCTTATCACCATCCCAATCAATTGGCCACGGTTTTCCTATGCTAGCAGATGAGAAATCAGTACCCGCTGCTGCCAATCCAGATGCTAGGTAGACTGCTCTCCAAGCACCAAAGTTTGAGCCGGTGAATACAGTAGTATCCCAGAAATAAATTGGATTATCTCCTGAGATTATAATTTCAGCCTCAACATACATCCTATGCATTGCTTTCATAGAGAAAACATCTGTTTCATCGCCCATCATGTAGAGGAATGGCCAATCTCCAGCAAGAGGCGGATCTACTCTTCCTTTGAAGTCATAATCTCCAACAGGAAGTGACGTTGTTGTATAGTTGTAAATTCCTTGAACTACATGCTTTTTACTCGAATTATCCCAAATTACCATCTCGTAACCGCCAGGCAACATACCCGGGCCATTATCTAAAGTAGAGTTCCATACAACTTGTTCCCAAATTCCATTAATGCCATTTGCTTGGACAAATGTTAGTGAGCACCATCCATTCACATCAGTACGGTAACCCATACCATATCCAGTGAAATTTGTAGGAGATGAACGATTACCAAACGGTCCACCTGATACTTCAAAAGTAATAGGGGCGTAATCAACTCTTAAATCAAAGAAACCACGGTCCCAATCTGCTGAATAATGTGCCTTAAAATCAAGCCAAAGTGGTTGTTCATCACTACGGAAGTAATACCAAGCGACATAATCTACGGTCAAATTAGCCTTCACACCAACTGTCTTAGGAATAGATGTAGAACCATCGTGGATGAACATTTCAGTAACTTCTGCTGTTACTGTGTAAGTTGTATTATCCCCTACATGTATATCCTCAGGATATAGGAACTGTCCTACAGTAAACTGTCCCCATGAATTAGTTAAAACATCGATTGTCTCCAATGCTTCTGTACCGTTGTCAGTCCATTCAATCCTAACTTGTACTGGGAGGTTTGCTGCTGCCTCAAACTGGAATGTTGACATGTTAAGCCACTCAACCCAGCCGGAGAATAAAGCAGGACTTCCAGCATCAATCCAAAGAGTATCTGACATACTGATATTTACACGAGTTGGAATCTTGTCATCCTTATCAGGAATACAATCGTTATCACTATCCCAATCAGATGACAGGGAACCATTGTAACAGGGATCCGAATTATGTCCTTCTTCCAAGACATCGTAGTCAGTATCTACTCGGCTATCATTATCATCGTCGTCGTCCTGAGCATCAGGACCTGTTGATGAATTCAACCAATTATAAATTCCTTCACCATTACCATAATCATCATGATCCCATGGATTTGTTGATTCTTTGTTAAAACGTGTAGGCCATAGAAGTATTTCATCCTCATCCTTCATCCCATCTTCATCATCGTCTTCATCTTCATCATCCCTTATACCGTCATTGTCGTGGTCCCATGGTGAAACAAGTGGAGTGGAAGTGGCTAATTCTGCAGCATTAGTGCGGCCATCGCCATCCCAATCGTCATCACCCCAATCTGGTATGCCATCGTTGTCATGGTCCCAAATTGATTGCTCTTCTCCAGTGAAACAACCAGTAGTATTCTCTTGAAGAATATCAGAATTACCATCATTGTCATCGTCCCAATCTTCCCCATCTGGAACACCATCATTGTCGTTATCTACATCGTAATACTCTGGGAAAATCATCCCTTGGCCCATTACTCCTTTATCCCAAACAGCTTGATACCAGCCATCACCATCAGGATCAGAATCATATCCATCATCATCATTATCTTGACAATTCAAACCAGTGAAGAAATACGGTTCATTCGTGCCCATATCATCATCTAAATCGCTATTAGTGTCAACTTCAAAATAATCCCAAATTCCATCATTATCATCATCGACGTCCCATAAGTCGTAAACTGAATCAAAATCATCATCCAAATCTGCCGTATCATTCACCATACAAGTTGGAGTGATGATTGTTCCATTCATGTTAATTGATGCGCCGCAGTCATTATCCGGGTCTACTTCATCATCTAAATGATCTGCAAATTCATCAGGGAAGAAATTACCATTTATATCCTGATTCCAGGAAAATAATTGCCATTTCAGACCAAGCCAACCTGTGAATAAATCACGGTTGTGATCAACAGCAGTGTAATTAGTTGAAGAAAATACTTGTGGACCAAATTCAAAATGATAACATTGGCTATTACACATCCAATTTTGCTGTGAATTAGCCCCATCATATACCCCATCAGAATAACTAGCATCTGGTCTAGTGCTATATGGAATCCCCATTTGTGCACCAAAGCCACTTAATGGATATCCATACTGTAAAGCATAGTCAAATCCACAAACAAGACCTGTTGGTGCGGCCCCATTTGCTTGTTGTGGCTGTACTACAAAGCCGCACTGGCCGAAATCAAGTGAACCACCCATCTTTGGATCATCTACATCAAGAATTCCATCATTTCCTTCATCTTGGTCCCACCAATCAGGCATCCCATCAGCATCTTGATCTATATCAAGTCCGTTTTGTAACGTATCCCCATCACCGTCGATATCCCATTTGTTATCACCATTCCAACTTGACCAACGTGAAAGATAAATCCACCAAAACTCAGGAACTACTCCAGATGTTGGTGGGTTAGTTGTACCATCAAAGCCGTTGTAATTAAGAATGAAATTTTGGCCCACAGAAAATGGATTGAACAAGAAAGTCAAATTCCAATGGTCTGTGATATTATCGGTATAACGCTGTGAATCACCTGTACCATCTAGGTCATCCCCGTCACCAAGAGGATACCATGTGCGATAGAAATTATCTGTAGTATCAGTATCAACTATGCCACAATTACCATCATCAGGGTCGTATAAATCAAATATTCCATCATTGTCATCGTCCCAATCCTCATCATTCTGTAATCCATCACCATCGATATCTGTGTCCACATCATTTGGCCCATCGTCACGATATAAACTACCATTCAATTGATGGATGTCATTATCATTATCTAAATCACAATCTGTATCAATATCCATGAAATCAGGAATCCCATCATTATCATCATCGATATCTTCGTAATTCAATATACCATCGCCGTCCCAATCATTATTTCCAGTGTAAGATGCACGTTCAGTAGTACAAAGTATGTTGGAACCTCCAGGTTGTCCATCACCATCACCATCAGTAGCAGCATTGTAATTTGAATTCCACTCGCAATTCCAAGTATTCACTTCACTTGTGTGATTTAGTGGATAAGGGTCTACTTCATTCTCAAGACCATCGTCATCCATGTCCCATGAAAGATTTGCAGC
>DASCSU010000097.1:0-6430 GCA_034399495.1 Candidatus Thalassarchaeaceae archaeon | reverse complement strand
TATGTACTGCATCCATATCTGTTGGAGATATTTTTACTATCCAACCAGCACCATATGGATCTTGATTGATTAATTCAGGAGTATCATCTAATTCTTCATTGACTTCTGTAATGTTTCCTGCAATAGGTGCATATATTCCTGAAACGCTTTTGACAGATTCAACACTTGCAAATTCATCATTTTCTTCAAGAACCATGCCAATATCTGGAAGTTCTACATACACAATGTCTGTCAAAGATTCTTGAGCGTGATCTGTAATTCCTATTACCAATTCATCTCCTTCAATCCTAATCCATTCATGTTCAGCGGTGTAATACAGGTTTTCTGGCAGGTCGCTCATCATCTCACCTAACACCTCGGAGAACAAGTAGAAGGTCAATGTTTTCTATGAAACTCATTCTTCTTCATTCTCTTTAGATGATAACAAACCCTGTTCTAAGTCTGCCCAAGCATCGGAGAGATGGCTTTCGTCTTGTGAATCTGAAATATCCATTGATATTGACTCTCTCTGGGTAGAGGAATCTGCGACAGGGAACATTTTCAATAATGGAGAATTGAAACCCTTTTCTATTCCAAGATGCAGAAGATAACCAGAAAATAAAGTTAGTATTGTGGCAGCAGGTAAAAACCAACCAAATTCATTACTTGCCGTACAGTTATACGTCTCTTCTGGACATTCGGAAGGAGGTAAACGGCCATCAATTAAAGCGAAAGCTGTTGCCAGCAATAAGGCGATTCCAAAGCCGAAAAGGAGGCGGCGGGCTGTTCGCGCTGGAGCTTCCATGATACCTCGATAAGGGTTGAGGAGATGAATCTCTCGGAATAATAATGTCAAACAGTTACAAAAATGCGGTACAATATTTTTATCGCGAAAATAATAGATAGATTCGGTAAAGTAACCGACTGCTAAGTGGAAAGTCTAGTTTATCGAAACTATTTTCAAATATCAAGTTCGATGTTGAGATTTTGAATCAATTCCTTGTATCTATTTCGGATAGTAACTTCAGTAACACCAGCAACTTCGGCAACTTCTCTCTGAGTCCTTCGCTTACCACAAAGAACACTTGCAATATAGATAATCGAAGCCGCTATTCCTGTAGGGCCGCGGCCGCTTGTCAATTCCTTTTCTTGGGCGGCTTTGATGAGTTCGTATGCTTTAGCTTCAACCTCTGCATCTAACCCTAATCCAGAACAAAACCGTGAGATGTAATCTTCTGGTCCAGTTGGCATAATCCGCATCTTTAGTTCACGAACCATAAATCGATATGTTCGCCCGATTTCTTTTCGACCAGTTCTACTAGCTAGACCTATTTCATCTAAAGTTCTTGGAACGCCACATTGTCGGCATGCCGCATAGAGGCTCGCTGCTGCTACACCTTCTATTGAGCGCCCTCGAATCAAACGCTTTTCGACTGCTTTCTTATAATTCACAGCAGCAGCTTCTCGAACTGATTTTGGAAGTTCGAGACGACTAGCCATTCGATCTAATTCAGCAAGGGCCATTGCAAGATTTCTTTCGGTCGCATTAGAAACTCTACTTCTCTTCTGCCATTTTCTCATTCGGTAGAATTGGGAACGGAAACGACTGTTGATTGTTTTACCAGAATAATCTTTGTTTTGCCAATCTATATCCGTGGAAAGTCCTTTATCGTGTAGCATAACTGTCATTGGGGCCCCTGTTCGGGCCCTTTGGTCTCCTTGTTCAGGGCTGAAAACACGCCATTCTGCGCCTTGATCAATTACATTATCTTCAATAACAAGGCCGCAATCTTGACAGACTGTTTCACCCCTTGTTTGATCTTGTTCTAAATTTCTACTATTACATTCAGGACACTTTACAATATCTTCAATTTGAGTCGGTTGTTTTGCCATTTTAATCAATTCCATCCACGTCCCCATTTGTTAATATTAAGGGAAAGTTATAAACGGCGTTCAGCCGGGGTTATTTAAGGTTTAGCGGTTGATAAATGACTGTGAAATGATAATAACTTAGGTGTGATTTATTCATTTGATAATGGTCATAAAGAATCGCTACTTCGTCAATTCTGCCCTTAGGGCAGGATATGCAAAATGAGTGAAAAATGGCCGCCGCAGCGGATTTCCCTTACTCCGGGGAAACGTGTCCTTTTTCTAACAAAAAATCTCGACATTATTCGAAAGCAACTCTACGATGGCCTCAACCTCAATATGGATGATATTGAAGTAAACGATCTATTAGATGATATCAACACTGACGCAATGACTCCTGCATGGGTTTGTTTTGACCACGAACCTGAAGAAATTGCAAAGAATGCATATGCTGGATTACAGCATGAAGGTGAAAGATTGTTTGAGCAAAATGCACTCATCAATGGAGAATTTGAAGTCATAGTTTCAGGCCACCGTAAAGGAACTGGTAGTAGCAGGGAAACAGCAGCCCAAGCAGAAAAATGGGCTGGAATTAGAATCGTGATTGCTACATCTTTTGCACCAATTCATGAGAGAAACAACATCAATCTTGGTCAATTAATGAGTGACCACAAGATGCTTTCACGGTTACAAAATGGAGAATCTATTGCTCTTTCAGAATTCACAGATAAATATGATCCAGTAACAAAAATGATTGTTGAAAATGGGGGTATCTTTCCTTTTGCAAAGCAATTAAAATCCGGAAATATTGAATTACCAATGCCCAATAATAATGCAAGACCTATGACTATGTGTGAGAAAATAATTGCAAATAAACTACTAACTACTAATGGGGAAATGGCATATGTTGCGCCGGGTGATGCTGTGCTGGCTGAAGTAAATGGTGGATATTCACACGAATTTACTACTGCACAAGTTCATGAATTTCTAAAATTAGAATACGGTTCAGATTATCAACTACCTGACCCAAATAAATTTGCAGTTTTCGAAGACCACCTTCTCTATGCTACTGGTGTTTTGAGATTTGTTCCATTCAAAGATAAAATTCAGCGCCTAAGGGATTTGCAGAATGATTTCCAGAAGCATACAGGAGTAAGAGATTACAGCGCGGTAGATGGTGTAAGTCCGGGGATTTGTCATCAAGTAGCACGTGAAGAATTTATTGATGTTGGAGATTTCATCCAAGCAACAGATAGTCACACATGTATGGGGGGTGCTGCAAATGCCCTCGCATATGGTGTAGGTTCAACTGAATATGCTAATCTAGCACACAATCAATTTGCATTTGTGAAAGTACCTGAAAGTATACGATTTGAACTTGAGGGTAATTTGAATGTTGGATGTACAGCAAAAGATGTCATTCTCTACATCTTGTGGAAATACGCAACAATATCTGAAACGCTTGATCGATCAATGGAATTTGGTGGTTCTGGTCTTGCTAGTCTTTCCATGGACGAACGCGCCACCCTCTGTAATATGGCAACTGAATGTAGTGCGAAAACCGGTATTTGTGAACCTGATGAAGTAACCATAGAATGGTATTCAAAACGTAGAACCGATTTGGCTGAAGATGATGTTAGAAAATCGTTCATTCTACCTGATGAGGGTGCGCACTATGATGGTGGAGTACACATAATAAATTTAGATGAAATATTGCCAATGGTTGCTGATCCTGGTAATCCTGAGAAAGGTGTTCCTTCAGACCCTACCAACGGGGCATATATTTCTGAAATAGGTGATGTAGAAATTGATATTGCATATGCTGGCTCTTGTACTGCTGGAAAAGCTGACGATTTCAAATATTATGCTGAAGTTGTAGAAGCAGCATTAAAAGTAGGAAAAACAATCCCCAAAAATGTTGAATGTTATATTCAATTTGGTTCGAAAGCAGTCAAGGATTATTCAGAAAGAATGGGATGGAATCAAATGTTTAGAGAAGTAGGAATCCAACTTATTGACCCCGGATGTGGTGCTTGTATTGGAGCTGGCCCAGGTGTATCTAATAATGCAGAACAAGTTTCAATTTCAGCGATCAATCGAAATTTCCAAGGGCGTTCTGGTCCTGGCAAACTATACCTCGCTAGTCCACTAACTGTAATGGCAAGTGCCTTCATGGGAAAAATTGTGGCTTGGGAAAGTAATCTATTTTTATAATCTCAAAAAATTATGGTAACTAATATGATTGATGCGGAAACAAAAGTTGTGATTTTGACTGGAGCGGGAATTAGCGCAGAGTCCGGAATACAAACATTTCGAGCATCAGATGGTTTGTGGGAAAACCATCGCATCGAAGACGTTGCCACGCCATCCGCTTGGGCTCGTGATCCAAAATTAGTTTGGGAATTCTACCAAGGTCGTAGAAGACAATTGTTAGAGGTCGAGCCGAATGATGCACATGATGCACTAGCCAAATTAGAAGATTTTCTTGGGGGTAATTTCTTACTAATAACTCAAAATGTAGATAATTTACATTCTAGGGCTGGTTCAACTAATCTAATTCATATGCATGGTGAATTGAGTAAACTAAGATGTGAATCTTGTGATTCTATTATTGAAGCAATGAATGAGGAGCATCTAGGTGATGAATATATTTCATGTTCTAAGTGTGGTGCTGAAAGATTGAGACCACATATTGTGTGGTTCAATGAAATGCCATTGAAAATGGAAGAAATATATGGCGCTGTTCAGGATTGTGATGTGTTCATTGCTATTGGAACAAGCGGCCATGTCTACCCCGCCGCAGGATTACTGGGCAGTGCACAAATGCTTGGTGCTCATTGTATTGGTATTAATTTAGACCCGCCAATAAATGTCGACCTATTCGATGAATTTCATCAAGGTAAGGCTGGAGAAATATTGCCTGGATTGATTCGAGGCTGGATTGAAAAAACGACAACTGAATAATATTAGAATGGTGATGCGTATTCACTTACATGTTCGCTGATTCTAAGCAACTGGTTGTACTTGGCAACCCTATCGGTTCTGCATGGTGCCCCTGTCTTGATTTGGCCTGCGTTTGTACCCACTGCAAAATCAGCAATTGTTACATCCTCAGTTTCACCTGAACGGTGACTGACCACGGTTGTGAACCCTGAATTCCATGCTGTTTGCATTGTCTCAAGAGTTTCAGTCACTGAACCAATTTGGTTTAGTTTGATTAGAATTGAGTTGGCAGAGCCCGCATCAATCCCTCGCTGTAGCCTTGCTTTTTGGGTAACAAATAGATCATCGCCGACAATCTGACAGCGGTGACCATCTCTCTTGGTGAAAGATTCCCATGAATTCCAATCATCTTCTCCAAACCCATCTTCAATAGAGAGTATTGGATACTCATCTAGCCACCCAGAATAGAGTTCTCCTAACTCTTCACCTGAAATTGCTTGTCCATCAATTTGATATGCGCCATCTCTATGAAATTCGCTTGCTGCACAATCTAATGCAATGCCTATCTGTTCTGTGGAGTAACCTGCTCCTTCAATCGCCTTGACCATGTATGAGAGGCCTTCTTCATTAGCTGGAAGGTTGGGTGCAAAACCACCTTCATCTCCAACACCACCAAGCAAACCATCTTGCTTGAGTGCACTCTTGAGTGAGTGGTAACATTCTACTCCAGCACGGAAGGCTGTAGGAAAGTCATCAAATCCGTGGGGAACCACCATGAATTCCTGGACATCAACATTTGAGTTAGCGTGTGAGCCGCCATTGAGGATATTCATCATAGGGACCGGGAGTGAACATTGATTATCTCCAGAAATATGCTTCCAAAGTGGTGTTTCAGCAAGGTTAGCTGCCGCCCTCAATGAAGCCATGCTAGCTCCAAGGATTGCGTTGGCACCAAAATTCAACTTGTTATCAGTCCCATCAGCCTCACACATTGTTGCATCTATTGCTGATTGGTTTGATACATTCATTCCCAATATTGCTTCACGAACTGGTCCGTTTACGTTGGCAATCGCTTGATCAACACCTCTGCCAACCCAGCGAGATGAGTCTCCATCCCTCAACTCTAATGCCTCATGAACACCTGTAGAAGCACCACTTGGAACAATCGCACTTCCAGACTTTACACCATCCACCCAGCAGTCAACCTCGACTGTTGGATTACCTCGGCTGTCGATGACCATGCGGCCAACAATGTCGCTAATTCTGCCACTCATGCTACTCGCCTGAACCATCGACTGTCCAATACGGTTGGATAACCTTGCGCTATCAACTGTTCAACCAACCAAGCCATTTAGCAACCTCGTTTTGGAGGTTTGGAATCTCTTGTTCATCTTCACAACTACGGATATAGCATAACTCTTCATCTCTTGGAGATAATGAGAAAAGTTCTGTTGAAAAGATTGGATCATCATCTTCACGTTCTGCATTTTTCCTCTTATCATCAACAAAACAGTGTACTGTTCCTTTTGGATAATGTTGGATACTCCCCTCATCGGGATTACATACAACTACACTCTCTTTGAGAAAAATAACTGCTGTACTATCTTCAGGATTAGTGCTATGCCCCAGAATACGGCAT
>DASCSU010000096.1:0-6436 GCA_034399495.1 Candidatus Thalassarchaeaceae archaeon | reverse complement strand
TGGTATTGGTATCCTCTATATTGCCTTGGAGGTATTTCCTTCCTCGCATTCATTATTCTGGTAATCACAGGTACGATCCTAGGTCTTTACTACGTCCCAGGAGGAGAAGGGGACCCTACTCCTGCGTACTCATCAATGGAATTCATAATGACACAATTACCATTTGGATACATAATCAGATCGATTCATCATTGGGCAACCCACTTCATGGTGGCAGCAGTATTCCTCCATATGTGCAGAGTATACTTCACAGGGGCATACAGAAATCCTCGAGAGCTAAATTGGCTAATCGGAGTTGCTCTAATGTTCTTCACCATTTTCTTTGGATACTCAGGATACCTTCTACCTTGGGATAGTCTTGCTTTCGGCGCGGCTACTATTGGAATCAATATGGCAAACTCGACACCTCTCATAGGAAGTTGGGTGGCAACTGCAATGTTTGCAGGAACTTCCCTATCTGGTCAAACGGTAACAAGAATGTATTTCCTGCATGTATTCATCCTTCCAGTTGTAGTTACAGGACTTATCCTGGTTCATTTATTCATAGTCTGGGTTCAAGGAATCGCGGAGCCGCATTGATAGGAGGTAATCAATATGGGAATGATTGACAATTTCGGCCGCATTGCAGACGTATATATGCGCGAAAAGGAAAACCTGCAAGAAGCAGAAAAGAAGCGAGAACGCACCTTTGTAGGCCACCCACTATGGCCTCACGAAGTGCTTAGAGATACACTTGTCCTTATGGCCATGGTAGCCGTACTAACATTCTATTCACGGTTAATCCCCCCACCATTGCACAGCGCTGCTGACCCATTTGCTCAAGCCGGTTTCGTATTCCCTGATTGGTATGTTCTATTTTCTTACGGATACCTAAGATGGGGCGAATATCTACCACAATTCGACATACCTTTGCCTGATATTATTGGAAACTTCTTTGGCACCCCTGTGATTTCATGGAATGCCGGATGGTGGGGTGCGTTCCTCACTGGATTCCCAGTAGGTATTCTCGCACTACCACCTTTCCTAGGAGGTCGTGCTAAACGTGGTGTTGAAGATCCTTGGTTTGCCACTGCGGGTGTAATTTACTTGGCACACGTTTGGTTCATCAGCGTGTTCTCCATCAATATATTTCTTCTATTGTACGGGAAAAATAGAACCGATTTCTGCCAGTTCAACTCGCATAATGGCCTAAGTTGTGGAGTTAGAGAACCATGGATTGCTGATGTCTTCAATGCAATACCATGGATTCTCACTGGAATACTGATATGGATTGTCATCTATTTCATTGGCAAGTGGTACTTGCTCAAAGCGAGAGGCACAAGGACATCACCTAAAGTAGGAAAGAGGGTTGCTCTTGGAGCACTGATTATCGCCGTACTTCTATCCGTTGTATCGTGGCCCGTGTACGAAGGTGGATTCTGGGATATTGGTGGATTTGGGGCAATGGATGACGTAGATGAATTAGCAACTCTCCGTAATCAACCAGTTGACACACTTCTGATGAACGATGAAGGACATGATTGGGAAAATATGGAAGAAAATTGCCTTACCTATGGTGCAAGTTCTGGAAATGCACTTTGGGAAAACTCCAAGTTTACTGGAGAAGATGCTGAAGAACGTGGAGAATATTGTTTGTTACCTGCTAATTATTGGGTGAATTGGGGGATATATCAACCAGTTCAATATACGCTAATTGATTTTTCTGATGCCAATAATCATGTTCAGACTCACACCTCTAATGGAGATATCACCGGTGGAGTTAATGGATTCACAGAAGTGCTTAGTTTTGCAGGTGATTCAACAACTGATAACTCATATGCACTCACCGTTGAAGACATAGGTGTTGATGACTTGACCATGGATCTTGGTTGCACCTTTAGAACTAGTTTGAGAAAGGCTGGAGACCACAACATGGACATCAATGTGTTTGATTCTAGTGGATCTAATATCGCATCATTATCAGGTGACCTTGAAGAGGGAGCCACTTGTACCTCCAAGTCTTTCGATATCACACCAGGAGAATATTCAGTCACAATGGTAATGAATTCAGCATTCGACTCTGGTAACTCAACTGTTCAGGTAGATGCTACTGCGGCAGTAACGGTTTTCCAACCATTACTACTCAATCCAGACACTGGCATGGCATTAGATAGGACAAACGGAACAGAACTTGCCCTAGCAGGAATTACTGACTCAAGTCTTGAAACGCTAACAATGAGTAACCCCACCTACCACCAGAATCCAAAAAGTCTCGATGCCAAATTGACATACTCTCTATTCATCCCACCTCTTGCACTAGGGGCAATGATTTACGTTCTACTTCGAGGCATGGCTCGTGGATATGAATATGAATTGAACAAATGTTACGGGTGCGACCTATGTGATGACGCTTGTCCAGTTAGATTATTCACTGGAGGAGATAAACTGAATATTATCTACAACACATGGAACAACGAGGATGATGGAGTCCCTATGTATTCATGTTTGACCTGTGGCGCCTGCACCAGTGCATGCCCACAATTAGTTGACTACGATTCCTACATTGATATTCGTAGAAATTTGAATGTAGGTGGACCACCTGCATCAAATATCCCTCACAGCGTACTACAGGCTGTACTGACTGCTGAAGCAGAAGATGAATCAAATGAGAACTTCATCTCAGCAGACG
Source organism: Candidatus Thalassarchaeaceae archaeon (assembly GCA_034399495.1). GTDB lineage: Archaea > Thermoplasmatota > Poseidoniia > Poseidoniales > Thalassarchaeaceae > MGIIb-Q1. The sequence goes on along the minus strand of DASCSU010000096.1, from coordinate 3,768 downwards.
ACTATCCAATAATGTCTAATGTAGGATACTATCCAGGATGTGTTGACTATCTTGACCAAGATATGGTTTTCAGTCATTTGAATAAAGGAGACATGAATCTTGGAGAAACTACTACTGCAGCTTTCACACTCTTTGAAGAAATGGGGGTTGATGTTTCATACTTAGGACGTGACTTCATGAAGTGCTGTGGACACGACCAAAAATGGCAAGGAAGAGAAGATGTATTTGACAAGTTGAAGGCTTTCAATCAAGAAAAATTGAAAGATAGTGGAATAGATACTCTTGTCAGCAGTTGTGCAGAGTGTTTCCATACATTTGCAATGGATTACGAACTTGAGGGAATCAAGGTAATGCATACTACAGAATTCTTGACCGAAAACGGATTCGATCTAGACCTTGCTGCCGAGGAAGGAATGACTGTCACATTCCACGACCCATGTAGGCTTGGCAGGCAAATGAACATCTATGATGAGCCTAGAAAACTGATTGAAAATGTCGAAGGGGTCAACATGGTTGAGATGGCTCACCACCATGAAGAAGCACTCTGCTGCGGTGTTTCAAGTATGATGTCATGCAATGAAGATAGCCGAGCAATCAGAGTCCAAAGATTCGATGAGGTGAATGATGTGGGTGCCGATGTAATGCTAACATCTTGCCCTAAATGCGTCTCACACTTCGAATGTCTAAAGTTTGAAGGAGATCCTGCTCACGACTTTGAAATCATAGATATTGTGTCATTCCTAGCTCGCCAATTGGATGAGAAAAAGAAACTTGGCTCAAGTGCAACTGAAGTCAGTAAAAACACCTCGCAGGATGAAGCAGTAGCCTGATTTGTCCTTATTTTAAGTTCAATAAGCGACCTTTCATATCAAATGCCCCTGAAGGATTGTTCACATGACTCGGCTTGATGAACTAAACAAGCAGCGGCAAAAGGAAGCTGCAAGAATCAAAAAGAGTATGGAATCGATGCAGGAAAAAATGATTTCCGGTATTAAAGAAGGTGAAGAAGTAGTTGCTTTCGTAAGTTTGGATCAATGCATTGGGTGCGACCAATGCATACTAGTCTGTGATGATAAGGCGATTGAACTCTATGATGTCCCTTTACGCACACCCGAACTTGAAATTGAAAGAAATAAGAAGGCAAAGATTCTGCGAGATAACTGTACTGGTTGTATTCTATGCGTTAATGCCTGCCCTACAAATGCCATTACAATGATTGATAGGTGATAAAATGAGTGAAGAAAATGATCCAGTAAGATTTGGTGCTGAGTTTGGACCATACCGCTCACAACACCAAAAGGGAGTTTCCCTATCCACCTTCAAAACACTTGTTTGGGTCTCCAACCTTGGAGGCCTTCTGTTGGTAGTTATTGCATTTGAAATGATGATTGTTCAACAACGATTCTACTGGGGTATTGCCACTTTGTTGGCTGGAGTATTGGTGGCACTTTTCCCCTCAAATTATGAGATTGTTGGAATGAAATCCAAATCTGACTCTGAAGATTCTTCAGAAGAAAATGAGAAAGTACAGGATACTGAATGAATCTAATCACTAGTTAGTTCTGCAAGTTCAGTAGCCATTGCCAACATCGCCATCTCCGCAACTAGAGCATGCCAGTTATCAACAGCAGCAATTATCTCTCCCCCACCCGGTTGAGATTGGACCTCTTCTGATGTAAGAAATACGGTTGAAGGAGTATTCAGGTTTGTCATTTCACCCTTCTTAGCATTAGCCCTATAGAATGTTGCACAACTACGCCCTCCCGCACCATAAGTACAAGGTTCAATCACATAATCTCCAATTTTCAATACAGTAGGTACACCCTCCTGCAATAGAAAATCTACCGCTTCACTACCTCCTTTACCATAGGTCAATTTATTCACCTTACGATTTGAGATATTCAACAACTCTTCACCACTAGAAATCTCTATGATTCCTAAACCATATGTTCCAGAATCATTTTTCACAAATATTACAGGTTCCCCCTCTATACCATAACTCTCATATTTTTCACGAAGGAAATCAAGGAATGAGTCAACCTGTGCAGCAAGTTCGATTCTGCAAGTTTCCTTTTCTAGACACTTATCTTCACTCACAAACCAATGAGTACCTAGTAACCAGGGATCTATTCCAATAATATCTGCGGCCTTGTCAATATAGTATTGGACATTCCTAAAATGGCTTGATTTGCGCCTTTGAAACCACCCCATTGCTTGGGGTGGAGCTACAGGGATATCCCCAATCCCTTCAATTGGCCCATGGCTCAAATCGTTATTGAGTATCAATACGTCTGGTGTTTCGCCATCCACTTTGAGAATACCATCAGCTATGGTTTTAGATAATTCTAGGGTCCCTGAAATACCCTCTAACTCTGAAAATTCAGACAAATCATTTGAACCTACAGTAACCTTACAGTCACATTTCAAGAGTAAACTACGTAACACAATTAAGTTCTCAACATAGCCCTTGTTCCTAGTGTGTTTCTCTGGCCAAATGTGGAGCCAACTCGCATGTGGGTGTTCACTTACTAACCACTCTTGCAACTGTTTAGACAGGTACTCCCTATCTGACTTACCGACATTATTGAATCCAGCAGGGTAGGCATTTGCATCTACTGCAGCAACTTTCCAACCTGCGTCCCTGATATCTACTGAAGCGTATAGGGGCATAGGTTGTTTTGCTCTCTCTTCTGCGAACCATGAAACTAACTTATTGTGACTTTCTTCAAGTAAATTAGAATATTTAGATAACAAATTGGGGCCACGATATTCACTCATTTTTTCACCTCAATCAATATCTTCAAGCAAATCCCACAATCCCTTTTGTTCTCTGCCAATCCCACCATCTGTAATGTGTAATGACTCAAACAACCTAAGACCAATTGCCATATCTGGTTGTGTACGGAGAATCCTTTCTAATTTTGGATGTCTCGATGACCACTCATCGGCATGTGGCCTCAATTCTCTAAGTAAATCATTGAGGAGAGTGGGCGTGGTTGCTGTCCCCGCAGGCAATTTTGGTCGTTTGACAATAGAATTGGGAAGGTTAGTCAATGCTGCTGCTGCCCTCAATGCCAACTTCTCTTTGTTGCCCCGCACCCTCCAATCAATTGGAATTGTATGAGATTCCTCACGGTGTGCGGCCCCAAGGAATGGAACCCTTACCTCTAGTCCGTGAGCCATGCTGTGCCTATCAACTAGACGAAGTTGGAAATTTGTCAATTGTCCATGATCCATCTCAAATTGCAATGTGGAGGATAGATCAGCAAACCTCTTAGCCGGATTGTGATTATTTGCTCTCCAAGGCTGACCCTTTCCTTGTGGAGTTGCTGAACCAATATTTGTGACCAACTTTTCAGCAAAGGGGTGCCTACTTGCAGAAAGACGAGAAGATATCAAATTACTATGTTCAGCAAGGTTACGGTATCGAGGGTATCCCCCATGTAATTCATCAGCACCCTGCCCACATAATCCGACAGTTACATCTGCTGCCATCTTTTCAAAAAGTGGTTGGAAAAAAAGTACTGAAATATCCAAATCTTCTCCATGCCAAGACAAAGAGGGCAAATTACTCCAGAATGAATCGCTGTCAATAATCGATTTATGGTGTCCAAGGTCAAGAGTAGCAGCCACCTCTTCTGCAGCAAGAAAATCCGGATTATCTTCACTTTCTGCCACTGTCCAACATTCTGGAACTGGTTGCCCTGCTAATTCCGCTGCCTTGTTAGCAAGTCCGGCAACCATGCTTGAATCTAAACCACCTGAGAG
>DASCSU010000095.1:0-6493 GCA_034399495.1 Candidatus Thalassarchaeaceae archaeon | reverse complement strand
AGGTGTATCTACACCATAAAAATCAGGGTATCTAATTTCTGGGCTAGCTATTCTTACATGAACTTCTTTAGCCCCCGCATCATACAACATTCTAACTATTTTATAACTAGTAGTTCCCCTGACTAATGAGTCATCAATGAGTTGATTTCTAGGCATAAACGACATGGAGACATCTACTTCAGAGTCTATGAAATTGTTAACACTAGATTCTAAATCATCTTTGGAGAAGGATTCCCTAGATTCGATACCAATATCAATTCTAGTTTTATCGATATTGATTTGGTTGCCAACTGTTGTAGCTCCAAATAATTCATCAGCAGCGGCAGAAATGAGGTGTTGGGCAGTATGCATCCGGCATAGTATGCCGCGTCTTTGTTGATCTATTTCTGCTGTAAACGATTTATTCATTAAAGAATCAATATCAACAGAATCATCCAATTGATGGAGCATTTCAGTACGTTTCCTTACATCTAATATTGAGTATTTAGTGCCATCTGACGAAATAATGCCGTGATCAGCAGGTTGTCCACCTCCAGATGGATAGTAGTATGATTCATCGAATTGTACCCAAGGAGAACCGTCTATGATTTCAGAGGATATGACTTTGCAATTGAAATTTGGAGGGTTGATTCCTGGATGTAATTTAATATGCAGAGGTTCACTCATTTACATCAACCTCGTTAGTAGATGTAGGTATAATATCTAACTGCTCATCAAAGGAGAAATCAGTACTTGAATCAAACCAATTAATAGTTGGATCAGGAGGTTCTTCCTCCTCAGATTCGGGTAATTTAGCTAATGGATTAAGGCTATACATTGATGGATCTAAATCTGGTTTTTCAACAATGATTTGCTCGATAGGAGGGGGGTCTCTTTCGGGTAATTCATGCAAATCATAATGAAAAAGCCCACATTCATGACAACGAAGGACTCCAAGGGTGGCTAGAGAACCACAATCAGGACAACAGTCTAGGTTGGTAAAGAGTACAAGTTGATCAGTAGTCATGTAATCAATCCATGAAGAGGGAGTCAAATGGGACCCAATACTCTTCATCATCGTCATCAGATTTGACTAATACTTCATCATCATTATCATCAAATTTTACGATTACTCCGTACCATTCCTCTCCATCGTGTTCAATGCCGACATGAGAGCCAACATCTATTTCTTCATCATTGTCTGCTTCATCAGAGTCTTCATCGTCAGAATCTTCGTCATCATCATCGTTGTCATCGTCAGACTCTTCCTCTTCATCATCGCTGTCATCAGAGTCTTGATCGTCAGAATCTTCATCATCATCGTCGTCATCAGAATCTTCCTCTTCATCATCGCTGTCATCAGAGTCTTCATCGTCAGAATCTTCATCATCGTCAGAATTATCATCTGAAGTCTTTTTCTTACGGTGCAAAACTCGCCATTTCTTGGTTTGCATCTGCAATAATAATATACCAATGCCTCCAATAAATCCTAGAATCATGAACATTATACCATCCCAATAAAATCCTTTAGGCATTGAAGATGAACCCTCATCACCAGCAAGTGGTGTTAGTGAATTGCGACACTTAGATTCTTGGAAATCCTTGTCACATTGATAAATTTCACCTGGTTCCACAGGTTCAATACCGCCAACCCAAACAGTACTATCTCCATCAAAAGCGACAGGTCCTCCAGAACCATCGACAGGACCAATCAATCCATTAACGACCCACACTCCGATAAACAATGCAACTAATACATATGCAATAGGGAATAAATTCTCATAATGCCTCATAAGGAAGCGTTGCCATTCTTCAGGTTCGTCTTTCTTACCTTTTAGTTTGTCAACGACTTCTTCAGGTTCTTCGAAGGCATTAGTGAGTTCAATAATATCGATGAATCCATCATTATCTGCGTCCAGTACTTTGATAATTGCATCAAGATCATCAACTGAAAAATCATCACCAAAAGCATCAGAAACAGCTTTTTTGAATTCATCAGGGTCTACATTATCACTTTCATTTCGATCTAATTTCTCGAATAGGGAACGTGAGGTTTCACCAGAATCTGCGACAGCATCAAGCAAGCGTGTGAATGTCTCTGCAGATGATGATTCAGATACTTCCTCATCATCAGTATCATCCTCAGTTTCCTCGGCTTCATCGGTAGAGTCATCATCTTCCTCCACATCAATATCATCAGCTTCATCTGTAGAATCATCATCATCAACAGTTTCATCATCAGCTGGGGTTTGATCAGCATCATCTTGACTATCTTCTGTGGTATCAGATTCTGAATCGTCATCATTATCAACTTCATCATCAACATTATGTTTTTCATTCCAAGCAATTGCAGCCTCAGTAAGTTCCTTTTTATTAAGGTATGAATTACCATCATCATAGTTTTCATTGGTGAATAATAAAAATGCCTCTTTATCATCAATTCCATGTTTTTCCATGACCTGATTTAACACATTTTCTGAGTAATTAGCCGAGGTCTTTCCAGCTTCATCAGTATTTTCCTCATTATCTTCAGAATCTAGAGGGAGTAAAAGAAGTGCACTAAGTTCCCCCAATGAAATATTACTATCATGGTTTAAATCAATTTGATGAATGAATCGATCTACTTCATCTTCAGGTAATGCGGCCAAATTCGCACCAATTAAACCATTACGAATTTCACTAGTGGATAAAACTCCATCATCATTTGTGTCCCACTTACCGAAGACATCAGTAACCGAGAAACCACTTTCTTTCATCCAATTACTCATATTGATGATCAAATCGTCAAGTACGAAGGAGATTTCACATTTTGGGCATGATTTAGAGTCTAGAGGGATGATGGCTTGGCAAGCTCCACATTCCCCCATATTCACCTCTTCAAGGCCGCTAAAAGAAACATTACATTCAGGACATTTATCAGAATTTGCGGGGATTTCAGACTTACAAGCACCACATTGTGCAGTTGCGTTATCGTCCTTTGAATCGACTTCATCTTCACTCATAACTCTCGCCTATAGAGTTTGGACAATCATTAATGATATAATGGTTGATGAAATAATCAAATATTTTGCTTATACATCGTTGTTTCCTACTAATCCGCCGAAGGCGTCAATAACTGTGGCGACTGGCTAACATATGAGAGCAATGACTGCAGTTTGGCCTCCCGGTTCTTCGAGACTATATGGGATGCAATTAGAAGACCCTAGAGAAGGGTATGTTTGGTTACAGCAAATGAACACAGCAAAAAGGCAAATCGTCGTATTGTCTCGACTATCTCCTGCGAAATTATCACGTTGGATTAATTTGGAAGCAGTTGATTTCCATTGGATAACATCAAAAATAGACAGTTATGCTATTGACCCAGCTCTTGAAAGATTGAAACATTTCATTGATACATTAGTAACCGATGGCGAGGGAATTATTTGGTTAGATGCGGTAGAATATCTAGTAGATAGCCATGGTTTTGCATCATCAATACAGTTTATCCAATCTATTGGTGATGCCTTGATGGAAACCAATTGGACAATGGTAATGCCTTATTCCCCACTTGCCTTCCAATCAACTGAAGTAGCAAAAATCAGGCGTGAGGCCCCAAATTTCGTAAGTTCTATCGAAATGGGTGAAGATGAAATTGATTCTGATGATATTCAACCAGTAGATGGAGCTATTGGCTTAAATGAATCTTCTGAATCTAAGTCAGAGGCTTTAGAATCCGTTGCTGAATCTCCACATATAGAGGTGGAACCTGGCTTAATCGTATTAAGCAGGATACCTGAAAAGAGCCTTTCCCGCGCCATTTTACAGCGTAGAATTGAACAATGGGCCAAGATGGGTTTTGAGGTTAGTGAATTAGAGCCTCTATTATTAGTTGACGAGCGTGAGCAGAGATATGCTAGATATTTTGATTTTGAAGAAAAAATCCGAAGAGCAACTGAGTGTGAGCGCCGAATACGAGAACTAGAACAATTAGGTTTCACAACTGTATCAACTAAACTTCGTTTTAGGATTATGCAATTAACCGGGATAGATGATGTAGAAAATCAGTTACAAAAACTACTGGCTGAGGCTAGATGAGCATAATTGCTCAATCTAATTCCCCTACGGCATCTTCAACGGCCTGGAGGATTACACCACTATATAGGAGTTCAACCATTTTATCATGATCAGGGTAAAGAGGCCTATCATCATCTAAATGTTTGATTGAGTTGCGTATTATTTTATGTGCCTCTGCTACACCCTTTCCGAGTTTTTGATTTCGGATATCTAGTGCTTGAGCAGATGCATTCATTTCAATAGAAAGAACCCCATAGCAATTTTCCATAATTGATCTAACCTTCTGAGTTGTAGTCATACCCATACTAACAAAATCCTCTTGGTCAGCAGCTGCTGGAATGCTTTGATTTGCTGCTGGGTGAGACAAAATCCGAGTCTCTGCGACCAATGCACAAGCGGTGTATTGTGCAACCATTAGTCCAGAATGTAGCCCGGGCTGTTCTGTTAAGAAAGGAGGCAGGCCACCAGAAAGTGCGGGATTGGTAAGACGATTTAGTCGCCTTTCAGTAAGAACTGCAGCCATAGAAAGTCCAATGCCAACCATTTCCATTGGTAGAGCAACTGGAGAACCTTGGAAGTTGGCTCCGGTGATGACTCGTTCTTCATCAACAATAAATAGAGGATTATCACCTACTCCATTCAATTCAATTTCAACTTGACTTATTGCATAATTCAAAGCATCCTTCAACGAACCAATTACTTGGGGTGTAGAACGAAGTGAATAGGCATCCTGAACTTTCTTGCCAGAGGAGGTAACTATTGACGAACCTTCAGTTAGCCTCAATAAATTAGATGCAACATTAATTGATCCATTGAAGCCTCTAAGTTCGTGTAATTTAGGGTCAAAGGCAAGCAAATTAGCATTTAGTGACTCAAGAGTCATGGCAGCAGAAATGTCATGATATTTCATCCACCTAATAGCATCGCAAAGGGTTAATGCAGCCATTGCCGTTAACATATTACTGCCATTAATTATTGATAATCCATCACGCGCTTCAAGTTGAACTGGTTTTAGTCCAGCAGAATTAAGAGCATCTAATGAAGAAATTCTATTGCCTTCATAGAAAGAGTCACCCTCCCCCATCATAGCCATAGCGATTTGTGACATAGGAGATAGGTCACCGCAAGCGCCAACAGAACCCTTGCTAGCAACTACTGGAGTTATACCGTGGTTAACCATATCAATTAGTAATTGAGTTATTTCAGGCCTACCTCCAGAGTTCCCATTGCAGTGGACATTAATACGACTAACCATAGCACCTCGCACTACTTCCAATGGCATAGGCCCGCCAATACCAGCAGCATGAGAATAAACAAGGAATTTCTGGAAATTCAAAACTTGTTCTGGATTTAGAACTACTTCGCTGAATTCACCGATGCCAGTAGTTACACCGTACATGACTTCATGATTGTCAATTTTTCTTTGAATCATATCTCTGCATGCTTTTATACGTATCCAAGAATCGTCTGATATCGAAATATTTTCGCCTGCTCTAGCTACTGTTTCGATATCATGTATAGTCAGATGACTACCATCGAGAACCAATCCCATGTGTCTGCGAATTGGGATTAGGTCTTAATTATAATCAAAGGAGAATAAAACAATCAATACTTAAAGAAATTAGATATTAGATTGTCATCTGCTTGTGATGGTATGGTGATTAGAAGTGATGGATCTAATTGCATTGCTCGTTCTGCAGAAAAAATAGCACCTGAATTACGAGCCCAAGCGCGGCGAGCAATCCCACTGTTGACATCCCAATTTAGCATAGAATTCAATCGAATAGATGCCTCAGGACTTCCATCAAGGAAGAGGCCAAAACCGCCATTTATTACTTCCCCCCAACCAACTCCGCCACCATTGTGAAGACTGACCCATGTGGCGCCTCTAAATGAATCTCCAACGAAGTTCTGTACTGCCATATCAGCTGTAAACATAGAACCATCCTTGATATTAGCAGTCTCACGATATGGTGAATCAGTGCCGCCAACATCATGGTGGTCACGACCTAGTACGATAGGCGCTGAGATAATTCCTTCATGTATTGCCTGATTGAAAGCATCGGCTATAGCACGGCGTCCAACATCATTTGCATAGAGTATTCGAGCCTGGCTACCCACTACCATAGAATGACTATCAGCTTCTTCAATCCATTTTACGTTGTCTAACATCTGCTGTTGAATCTGTGGGTCACAATCTTGTGCTAGTGAACTGAGTACCTCTTTGGCTATTGAATCTGTTATAGCGAGATCTTCTGGATTACCAGAACAACAAACCCATCTGAAGGGCCCAAAACCATAGTCGAAACACATAGGTCCCATGATATCTTCAACATAAGATGGATATCTGAACCCGCCTTTATCATCTAATACATTAGCACCAGCTCGTGAACATTCTAGTAAGAAAGCATTACCATAATCCCAAAAATGCATCCCTTTTCCAGATAATTCATTGATTACA
>DASCSU010000094.1:0-6514 GCA_034399495.1 Candidatus Thalassarchaeaceae archaeon | reverse complement strand
GGCATTCCATCCAGCCATGAATAAGCCAACACTCAATGTATGTAATATGAGGGGGATAGCAACATCATCATGTCCAGCGGCTCCAACGATAAGTGCTCCAACTGGGACAGTGATAATGCCCATCAAGACGTTAACTCCTCGAGCGAGAGTCCACCAATCGCGAGCAGCCATTGTAGGGTTGCGGTCGCTGATGGCACTTCATGCCTGCGCTGATGTTCCTTCAGATTGGTTAGTTTTTAAGTCCCAGACACATACAGTGTAACGGCCACCTCGGAAGAAATCCCTAACATGGCCAACTTTTTGGAAGCGGAGATCTTTAGCAAGTATATTTCCTACTTGGTTCATAGTAGCTCCCCAAGAAAACCTGTCATTGAGGTGGTCGAATATATCAACCGTGTTAGAACTTCCATTCTTCTCAAGATATTCAGCAACAGCTTTTCTTAATCTCTTAGTTCTACTCACGCTGATGCCTCCGTTTTAATGTTCTTAGCTCGTTGGCGCAAGGTTCTCCACTGTGGTCGCCTTGGGCGCGTTTCTCTTACGTTCGTGAGATTAACATTGGTTAAACGCCCACAAGATGACGTGAGGCGCACCAATCCTTGACTAGTTTGCGTCTTTATATTTCCACTCGTTCGCAGGCTTCGGAATGGAGTTTCAACCACTATTTCTGCCAGTACCATTTCTTCGTTGATTATGCTTCTTTGCATGGATAGAACGAGTGAGTGGGGGTATATCAATCAACGATGGAGAGGGGTGGCTGAAAGTGAAGGCTAAACGTAGTACTGGGGGGGTTTATAGGGTGAAAGTGAAATTGAAATTATATCCTTCATTGTCCACTTCGTTGATATACCGAGCGTTTGTCGGAGGCTTGCCTGCTGGTATGGTGTAGTTCGGCCCATCATGAAGCCCTCTCGAGGCTTCGACCCGGGTTCAAATCCCGGTACGAGCACTGTTAATACTAGTAATGCATATTTTGGTAGTCCCGGCAGGAGTCGAACCTGCGTCCCCTGGACCAAAACCAGAGATGATGGACCACTACACTACGGAACTAACAAGCCTTGGCGTGTGGGGGTTGGTTTTGACTTTGACGCTTAGATTATCAAAAATTTATTTAATCATCGTTGCGAGTCCTTCAAGGGCTCGTTATGAATCCCACAGCCATGCGTCTTTCTACTTCGGCTGGAGGCGCTATACCGATTCTAGTGATTTTGTTGCTAACTCCTTGGTCTGCAACACTAACTAATAATTCAATCAGTAATCAAAATATAGTAATTTATGAGGATAATGAAATTAATGAAAATATATTTTCACTCAGTGCTATTCTATATCCTCCCTCTGAACAATGGTGGGTGCGCGGTGATGAATTAGTCTCAGTCTATATTATTACTAGAGATTTGTCTAAGTTGAATGATTGGCAGATACTAAATGGATATGAAAAGAAACAACAACCAGCCTCAATTGGTCAACAATTGGTTCCTCTCCCTCAACCTTCAGGTGAAGTTGAACATAGAAGGTTAGATCTACCTGCTAATGTGGTACCTAAGTTACTCGGAGTCTCAGGAGTGATGTCAATATTTGAGGATCCAGGTGCGCCTGAATCCTTCGCTAATGATTCCCCAAACCCATCCTCAGTTCGCTCAGGGGAACTTCATGGTGCTACCGAGTCATGGTTGGATGGAGTTAATGGTTCAGGAGTCAAAGTTGCAATTGTTGATTCAGGTATTGATTTCGCCCACCCTGATTTGAATGGCACTCAAGCTAGGGTGGATGATGCAAATAATTCGTATGATGGATGGCCCATAATGTGGGATCCGAGGTCAGTAGATATTTGGCTAAGAGATGGTGATGCTTATCCAAATAATGCAGGTTCATGGTATTCTGATACATCGGACTTAGATTATGATAATAATTCAGATAATGTTCTAGATGGCACAGGGTTCAATATCAGTGGTATTGATTCTTCACTTTCAGGCACTTATCACCATGGGCTTCACCCTGATTCAAAGTTGGTATCTAAACTAGGAAGTGAGGTCAGTGTACTTGTTGTAGATGATTTCACACAAGGTGTATACGAAACGGTCTATGTTGATTTGGATTTAGATGGGGAATTCAGCGATGAGATACCCATGCGCCGCGGTAATGAAACTGCAGGATTGGACACCAATAACGATGGCCTATGGGATATATCGGCAGGTCTTCTATATTGGATAAGTGATGGAGTCAATGGTGTACCATACGGCGCCCCCTATTCATCTCGTGCAGGGTTTCAAAACCGTATTGCAGACGCAGGTAATCTAACATTGTTTATGATCAACGATCGCAATGACCCTGGAGGCAACCATGGTACTCTTTGTGCGTCTGCTGTTGCAGCACAAGGGGCAGTCAACAACGGCAAAGTGAAAGGAATGGCTCCAAATTCAGAATTAATTTCTGTAGCCGATTTTTATGGAGGGGGTTCATTTCTAGATGCTTGGAGATTCCTTGCTGAAGGATACGATGGCCAAACTGGAAGTGGTGACGAAGCACAGATTGGTTCATTCTCCTTCGGTTGGTCCAGTGTGCATAATGATGGAACAGATCAAATGTCACTATACCTTGATTGGTTAACAAGAGTACATTCTCCTGAAACCTCATTCTTAGTGGCAGTGGGTAATGGCGGCCATGGTTATGGCACTACAGCCTCACCTGGGGGGGCTCATGGCATTATTTCCGTAGGGGCTTTTTCATCACAAATTGGTCAATCACATGGCGGCACTTGGGGTGATTCGGCATCATGGTCTAACAGGGGACCTAATTCAGCAAGTCGCCTTGATCCTGATATCGTTGCTGTTGGATGGTCAGCCACCGGGGATGTTACTCTTAACGAAGTGAATGATGCTAATTCAGCCACAACCACTTGGGCAGGTACTTCACTTGCCACTCCTATTGCAGCAGGATTAGTTGCTCTCATTTATGATGCTTGGATGCAGAAACATGGAGTTTGGCCTGACTCGCAAACCGTACGAGATTTATTGATGTCTACAGCGGATGACCGCGGTTATGATCCATTAGTACAAGGTGCTGGGTGGTTCAATGTAAGTCGTGCAGTTAAGGCAATCTTAGGGCATAATGGCTCAGCCTGGGTAACTCCCGCATCATGGATGGCCGGTACAAATCATGGGGCGCATAGAGAAGCAAATACTAACATCTTACTGCCTGGTCAAATTAGTTGGGCCAATTTTACTGTTAATGGGACCGGTAATGAGCCTGTAAATCTCACATGGGATGGGGCTACAATGCAACCCACAGTTCATCATTCTCAAATTTGGAATTCATCAGATTCACTTGGTTGGGACGGATATCAAGGGGATAGGCCTGATATTTTAATTCCAGTTCACATCAAAGGTGATGCGAATCATACTCTGCCTAATGGGACTAGTTTGATTAGGGCTAGAGCCGCAATGGCTGGAAGTGGTTTTGATGCTGATCAAAATTTAGCTCAAGAAAATGAAGTATACATCGAATTGATGAGGTGGCATGATGATGATGGTGATGGCAAGTGGTGGTCTGATGATAACAACAATTCTCTAGTAGATTCTGGTGAATTAGAGAGTAGTAGCGAATATTCAATGGTAAGTAAGCATTCCTATACTTCAGGCCAGGTTGAGGCTAGATTGGGCCTTCCAACAGAAAGAGAAGGAGATGGAATACTAATTGGAGTTTATAGGAAAAATATCAGGACTAATTTGATGGATCCAATCCCAATAGAAATCGATTGGACTGGTTTTGGTCCTGACAACACATCTTCATGGCTTTCACCATGTGCTGGTAACGGCACTATTCCTGCTAATGGGGTGTTACATGTAAATTGCCGCGTATCAGTGCCCATAACTGCTACTCCGGGATTGAGGCAGGAGCAGGTAAGATTCCAATTTGAATCTAATAATTCATCTCATGAATGGTCGCTACCGGTGATTGTAAATGTTGCATCAGATGGGCCAATAAATTTGGCCCCTAAACCATTAGACGGAAATCTAACCAACCAATCAATCTATTCTGAAACTTGGCTACAGGGTGCGCAACGTTGGGGTTGGAGATCTGAATCAGGAGATTGGAAATTCCTAACATTTGATTGGCCATACAACCTTTCAGGAGATGGTGCTATTGTCATAGATGTTGATTGGCCTGATAACAATTTAACTGATGTTGATGTACATTGGATGTCCGAGTATGGACATCCTTACTATCTAGATGACCCTGCTGCATATGGCCAGTATAATCTCGTACCAGAGGTTTCTTCTAAGAACATGGATGTAGGTTCAGGGAAATATGGCTGGGAAACATCTACAGGGAGCAGTCATGAGGTATTGGTGGCTGAAGCCACATCTGGAATGAAACAGATGATGTTACATTCTGCGATGCATGGTGTGAACACAAATGATAATCCAATAAACATTAGCGTTGGGTTAGTAAACTCAATTAACGGTTCTTTAGGCAAGGATGTATCTGATTGGTCCGATGCCGAAGGTGATGAAATAATTACTATTGGAGGTACTTTACCATTAGATGTTTCATCAGTAGGTGGATTTGGTTGGACACAGCCAATTCTTCTACCAAGTGAGACTGCCACTCAAGACACGCCTGGTGATTGGGCATCTTCTGGATATACTCACCAATTTGAAGTTCAAGATGCAGAAATGTTGCGGATAGAAATAAATTCCTTATCGCCTAGAACAGATCTAGACCTAGCACTTTATCATGATAAGAATGGTAATGGTTTGATTAATTGGGGTAGTGAACAGATTGTCACTAGTGGTAATTGGAATGCTGATGAAGATTTGAAAATCGAAGAGCCTGATGATGGCACTTGGTGGGCCGTAGTGCACGGTTTTGATGTCCCTAATGGTTCAGCGTCCTTCTGGTTGAGGCAGACAGTAATTGCTGGAGATGCACTAATGGTGAACAATGTAACTATGTTGAACAATAGTGAAATTGTGCAGAGATTCCCAAATGGTTCCAGCTCATTAGGGGGCTACATCCCAGTAAGTGCTTTTGACGTAAATATTAGTTATCTTATGCCTGATTCTCCAGGAATTTGGCAGGGTTTCCTAGTAGTCAATCTAGCATCAGGTGGTTCAATTAGGCTAGATTATGACTACATTCTTCAAGAATTACCTCCAATGTTGGAGTTTGAAACACCCTTGAATTTGACTAGAACTAATAATTCCATTCCAATTACTTTGTCAGCACATGATTTCGGAGGTGGCTTTAATCTATCAGATTTGAAGGTAAATACATCACCACCTGTTGATTGGGAAAATTCCTCATTCTCGCTTGAGGTTCTATCTGAAAGGGATGGTGCGGTGGTAGATCATGCATACTCTTGGCAGCATTGGAATGAAGTTACTAACATTTCATCAGGTACTCATTACTCGATTAGTAATTACTTAGCCATAGAAGTAGAAGATTCAACATCAATTGGTGAGAAGAACTCTGCACTAGCTCCTGATTGGCTTGAAATAACTAGTCCATCTACTGGTGGTCAAGCTTATTTGTCTACAGATAGTGATGTGGGGTGGTCTGCGATAAATGCTACCGATGGGCCCCGTGTCGATTATTCTATAGATTTTGAAAACAATGGCACATACTATCTTTGGCTCAGAATTAATGCAACCGATGAAAACGGTAGTTCAATTCATATTGGTATTGATGGTAATCCCCTAACAAGTAGTGGTGGCATCCATACTTCGACCTACGGTAGTTGGCAGTGGTCAAATATGGCATGGGATGGAAGCCAAACAAATCAAGTACAGTTTGACATTAATTCACCTGGTCGATATACAATCAACCTATGGCCCGAAGAGGATGGGGTATCAATTGACCAATTAGTTGTTACAGATTCATGGAGTTTTGTTCCTTCTCAAGTTGAGAACTCAACTCCTCCTTTCATTGATTCTACACTCCGGTCAGCATGGCTTAACTTATCTTTGCCAGAAGATAATGGCTGGCGGACTTTTACAGCTGAATTGTCAGATGTGGCTGGCAAAGAAAACACCTCAAATTTGATGGTTGAATACGATGATATAGCTCCGCCGATTATCATTTATGATTGGAGTTTTCTTTCAAATAATTCACAAATGCCTATTACTATTCAGACAGACCTGGAGTCCGAATTATGGTTAAACGGTACAATATTACAAACAAATGAAACTGGTTTTGCACAAGCTCAATTAACATTACATCCTACTTATTGGGTCAATGTGAACGGTGATTCAGAGAACTCATCAACATGGGATTGGGTTGATTTGAATATATTCAATATTAATGCGCGTGATCCAGCAGGGAATTGGTATAACAGAGAATTTGATGTAGTTTATGATGGCTGGGGCGCGCATAATTTTGGTACAGAAAAACAAATCATTTTGAAAGGTTTCTCAGGTGTTTCAGATGACGGGGTATGGCAGATAAATGATCTAGATTACCTTGATAGTTTGAATGCAAAAACTACTCCATTGGTTATTGATATAGATTCTCA
>DASCSU010000093.1:0-6526 GCA_034399495.1 Candidatus Thalassarchaeaceae archaeon | reverse complement strand
CAACTATCAGATAGACCCAGCCTTGTGTTGCACCAATGGTTTCAGCGCAAATTAGCATCCCTTCAATCAATGCATGTGGGTCTCCTTCCATCACCATTCTGTCTATGAAAGTGCCAGCATCGCCTTCATCTGCATTCGCAACAACATGCTTGACGGGATCACCTTGTTCCATCGCAGATCTCCATTTGAAATGTGTTGGGAATCCAGCCCCACCTCGTCCTCTCAGTCCTGCCAACTCAAGTTCCTGTAATACGAATTCAGCCCCGCCATCCCTTGCTTTGTTCAGCCCTGAATATGCACCCAGTCCCTTTTGCACTTCAAGGTCGAGCGGGTTTTCTAACCCCATTCTCGCCATAGCAAATCTAGTCTGAGAATTCAATTCAGTCAGTGAGTCAATCGGCCCAAGTGCAGCAGGATGTTCATTCGCTGAGCCATTGGAAATCGCTTTGACCAATGAGGACACCTCTCCAGATTGGATTGGGCCGAATGCATGACGTGAACCGTCAATATCAACTTCAATCATTGGCTCAAGATGGAATAGACCCCTGCTACCAGTTCTGGTAATCGATACTGTATCATCTAATTCTTGAATGAGTGTTTCAACGACTTCTTCTGCACCCAATTCTTGACTAATGCTATCCATGCTTACAAATAATTGTAGCCCAGCACCTGTACAAGCTTGTGGGACCAACCGTTCCTTTACCAATACCGCAGGGCCACTAGTGCACAAACCAGCACAATGCAATGACCCAACTGTTTCACCACCTCTTGCAAGTGATTCTGCAATCGATTCAGCCCCCCGGGATCGACAAGATTCACCCATACAAACTCGAACCGTGGAATCATCAGGTTTCAATTCAGAATAATAACCAATGACACCTCTAACCTTTGCAGCTGTTGTCCCAGTAAGTTTGGCAATTTCACGCACTCTTTCAGCGCTCGGATGTCCTTTGGTCCGGATTTCTTCCTTTAGGATATCAAGCAAAACATGACCAGGTTGCCCGGGATTCCAAACCCTATCATCGCCAACCATAAATCTGCACCAATAAGAGAAAATAGACTTCTCTCTAATAGTCCCAAAGCCTATGGCTTTGTCAATGTTATCTCAAAACTCAAAATAAACCTATTATTATGGCAACAGGCTAGTTATTCCAATCTCCAATTGCCAGTATAAACATTGAACTTATCTTGCTTGAGAAAACCGATTAACGTCAGGCCCGCACATCTTGCAGCATCTACTGCCATAGTAGTAGGGGCACCTAATCCCGCCACAACAGGGATTCCTGCAAATGCAGCTTTCTGAACTAATTCATATCCTATACGACCAGATAGCATCAGAATCTGCCTCTCAGCAGGTAAGCCTTCTTCTCTCAATCTAGATCCAATTAATTTGTCTAACGCATTATGGCGCCCCACATCCTCTTTGATACCAATTAGGCCTGCAAACTCATCAAAAATTGCTGATGCGTGTAATCCACCAGTCATTTCAAAATGTTCTTGTGAGGAATCTAGTTTTGAAGGTAATTTAATCAATATCTCAGGTTTTACCCATTTATCATTAGAGAGTGATATTCTGCTAGGGATAATCAAACTGTCCAGATTTTCCCGGCCACATAAACCACAACTTGAGGTGATTGTATTCCTTCTAGAGTTAACATCAGAAAGTCTGATTTCTGAGCCTTCTAACTCAATCGTGACTTTACCCGATTCTAACTGAATTGATTGAATTGGTGACAATGACTGTATAATCGCTTCACCCAATAACCAACCAATAGCCAAATCCTCATCATCGCCCGGAGTCCTCATTAGCATCCCTAAGCTATTAATTTCCCCACCTACTTTGATCAATAATTGCAGAGGTTGTTCGTTTGCAAGTAAATCCTTACAAGAATTAACCTCGCCATTAATCCACACATGGATTGGCTTACTATTGGTCAGACCCTCATCCATGAAAATCAACATAGATTGACGCCCTTAATCCTTCTTTCTATATTTTCATGAAAACAATTCATTGAAAACTGTTGAATGAACGCAGAGCATCATGGATGAGGGTGGCGCTTCATTAAATGAAAGGCTCATCGACATTGGCCTTGATGAGAAAGAGGCGAATGTCTTGATATTACTAGCCACTTCAGAACCATTGAAAGCCAGTTCAGTTGGGTCAATGGTTGGGATCAGTAGGATGGATTCTTACAACACTCTAAAGAGGCTACAAGAAAGAGGTTTGGTAATGTCAACTTTGGACAAGCCAATGAGATTTACAGGCCTTGGAATTGAAGATATCTTTCAGCAATTAATCAATCATGAAGAACAAGAATTGAGAAGAATTAAATCTCATCTTGATGAATTTAAATCAGGCCATAAAAGAACTTATAATCATGATAATAAGCCATTAAAAGACGCGATTTTCACCGTAGTAAAAGAGCGAAGTTACATCCATGCAGCCATGGAGAGAGTAATTGATGATTCAGAAAATTCTGTTTGGCTTGTTTTGGGTAAATATGGCATTCTACACCTTGTCAAGACTGGAGCCCTTAGGGCCTCCAATGATGCAGTAGGTAGAGGTGTCTCTGTCAGAGTTCTTGCTTCCTTGGATAAAACCACTCTCAAATATTATGAACAACTAGACGAGCGAATAGAAATCCGCCACAGCGATTCTATTTCCATGCATGGCTGCATTATTGATGATGAAGTTGCAGTCCAAAACGTAGCCATTGAGAAAAACCCTGTTGGCCGAGGTAAGGATGATGCTGCCCTAGTTATAGAAGCACCAGCATTTCTTTCAACACAAACCGAACTAATAGAATCATCATGGACTAATGCTACACCAATTTCAACTGCCAAAATCCACATTGAAAGAGGAGAAAATACTCAGCCCTTGCATATCAATTTGGGAGCTGGTTCCTTTTATCGAAGATTCAAGGAGATAATCGCTAGAGATATTGAAGATCAGCATCCTGATAATAAGAATTGGACTAATGCAATTCTTCGACAAGGCGATTCCGTCATCACACCAGAACCTAATCTTCCAGCATTCGAATTACTTGGATTAAATATCACTGATTTGATGAAAATTGTTGGCAAGAGAATCGGAGAGGAAATAGCCCATGAGATTGGGAACAATGCTGATTCAGAGGACGAATTCTGGCATTTACTAGCAACAGAATGGAGAGAAATGGGCATGGGAGATATGGAACTAATTGGCAACCCTCCAACCTCAATTAAGGTTCATGATGCTGGTTCCTGTGGCAAAGCGCCGGAATTTGGAAGTCCCTTTTGTCATTTTGATGAAGGCATTTTAGGGGGTATTATTGAGACCAAATTTGGAATTACAGCAACTCCCCTTAAGAGAGTGTGTACTGGTAAAACTAATTCTAAATGTTTTTTCGATATAATGTTAGAAGAAATAAATACATGAATTAATCAACAATGGATGGTAGGGTTAGTTATGGATTGTCCGATTGACTCCGGTGCATTATCTGATTCTGAGTCTACTGAGGAGGAATATGAAATCCTCCCAATAGACATCAATTTATCTGAAATAGCCACTCAAAAATTACTAGAATTAGTTGACAATGAAACGGGAGATATGGTGCTAAAAATTGCCGTGCACCGTGGAGGGTGTTCTGGTAACCTATATGATTTAGAATTAGTAGATAGGCCTGAGGGGGGTGGTTTTCAATTTGATGAAGTTAATGGAATTCATATTGCAGTCTCAGATTATGACAGCAGTCTACTTTCTGGAATTGTTATAGATTTTCAAGACTCTTTGATGGGTGGGGGATTCAAAATAAACAACCCAAATGCTGAGAAGGAATGTGGGTGTGGCAAGAGTTTTGCCTGAAATATCAAATTGAATTTGATTCTTGTTCATTCTCTGCCACGACCAATGACTCAATCGGGTCTGTTTTTTTGATTTCTTCTCCTACAATGGCAGTAAGATTCCTAACCGGTTTTTTGGGAGGTAGCGTCACCACCCCCTCCTCGACAAGTGAGGGTAAGGCCATCAAATCCTCAAATCTAATTGTGGCTTCAAGTGACTCATCAGGGAAACGGTGATCGTTCTCAAAGAATTCCTTCAGCATACAAATAAGACGTAAACTTAGGCTACCATCTCTATTTCGTGTAAATGAATACAATTCCGGATTTTCGTCCTCAATTAATTGCTGGTGGAAAGTATCTCTCATCTGTTTTGCTCGACGAGCAGCTGCCCACTCAATCAAAGCACCTACTATTGTGGCAGTATAAAGGACTACCAATACAGAGATTGCAAAAATGATTGGATCGTGTAACCCCGTCCCAGGAAATGTGATTGTCAAGAAAACTTGACGACCCAATAATAGTAACAAACCAATACCTACAACAGGAGTCAATAAATCCTGCAGAATAGATTCCAGAGGAATGATTCTTCTCTGAGCATTATCAGCAAAAGCAAGTTCTCCATCAATAGCTACAGCGGTAATTATTGCTAATGAGGCAAGAATCAGATAGACAGCCCCCGCACACGCTAGAGCATAGATGTCCGGCAATGAGAGATAATGTACTACTAGATATGCGAACAATCCTAGAAAGACAGTTGTTGGCATTCGGTGAAGTGCTATAATCCACACGTCACCCTTACGCGCATCTCGAGAAAGTTTTGGTACACCAATTAGTTGCCAATTAGTGTATTTCTTAATCAACTTAACAATCCATGAAAGAGCACCTCTATCTATCATCAACCATTCTGTAAAACGTAATAGTGGAATTAGTGGCAAAATTAGGAAAACTGCAAATATAGATAATAGGGGCCACAATATCATCGATGGTAAAATCAAGAAATGCATCGTGTTTAGTGGATATAAGATGTCACTTTCTACCCTACCTTGTTCCATTTCATCCAAACCCCACCCTCGGGCGGTCTTATCAAGTGAAGCTCGAAATATTTGCAATGGATAACCGTGAGTGAGAATCCCTTTCACCATTTTTCGATATTTCTTATGAACATCTGATTTCAATACTCGATTCTTCCAAAGTCTTTGAGTGGGTATGGAAAAAAGCATTGGAGCCACTAGTAAACCAACCACTAAAGCAAGCGAAGTAGGGTCATCTACTGACCAATCCACAAGTCAGCCGCACTCAATCATATTGATGAAGAGAACGGTCACGAATTGGGCGAAATCAGTATTCTGCCCATAATTTGTTCTTTTGCGACCAAACCAAAGGCGTGGCTATCAGTGGACCCTATGGGGTCAGGATTATCACCTTCAAGAAATACTCTTCCATCTGAATTTACTTCTTTAATACGCTTAATTACTCTGACAGATGGCTTCAATGGATGAATACATAGAACTATGTCTCCAATACATGGTGTTGATGATTCGTAATATCCTATTTCACACATCACCTGTTGCCCATCTGTGATGGTGGGCCACATACTATTGCCGTTGACAATAACTGGACGTATGAGGTTAGATGAGTCAAGCATTAAACCACTCAACTGGCCCTAATCCATGGCACATCAAGGCCTTTGGCGGACCAGAATAGGTTGTGTATTTCCTCACAAGCATCCATCAATTCCTGTGCATGGACTGAAGAAACCTCTACCTTACAAGCACTACATAGTTTTGCAGCATTCCAAAATATATCATGTAAGTTAGGGATGGATTCTAGATGTTGAGGCTTGAAGAAATCAGTCCACAAAACCAGTAATTCATCCTTACATTTTTGGGCCTCTTCTTCCTTAATAGACGCATAGCGGCTCATTGTGTTAAGATAAGCTGCCATTGATGCTGAATCATTAGCATCTGGGCATTCTAGGGCTAGCATCTTCTTAGTCATCGACTGAACTGCTTCCCCAGCAATTCGTGCACTTGCGGGGTCATAAACCCCACAAGGACCATCACAATGCGCTTCTGCTTCTATCGGTTCAAATTGTTCATCCATACTAATTCCTGTTTACCGCTAGTATCAACATATTATGAATCCTCGCGCGAAAACAGGTTACATTTCAGGAAGGTATACAGTAATCTTGATTGAAGTCCAATGTTCGCCTAGGTCTGATGGGAAGAATCGCAGTCACTGATGGCATGGATGATAGTGCGGTCAAACAGTTAGAAGATGCTGGGCATGAAGTTGTACTCAAACACTACTCAAAAGAGGAATTAGAAGCAGGCATCCTTTCTGATTTTGATGCTGTTGTGATCAGAAGTGCCACAAAAATTACTGATAAGGTGATTCGCTCCTCCTCAGGCAGAAAAAGATCTCTGAAATTAATTGGAAGAGCGGGGGTAGGAGTAGATAACATCAATATGGACGCTGCCACTAAATCTAAAATCGCTGTATGTAATACCCCTTCATCTTCAACTAATGCAGTTGTAGAGTTAACCATCGGCCACCTTCTTTCTTGCACTAGACACATTACTACTGGAGATCGAACTCTTAGAAATGGAAAGTGGGAGAAAAAGAATTTGCGGGGTAGTGAACTTTCAGGCAAAAGATTGGGCTTGATTGGATTTGGCAGAATCGCACAGGGCGTAGGTAAGGT
>DASCSU010000092.1:0-6541 GCA_034399495.1 Candidatus Thalassarchaeaceae archaeon | reverse complement strand
CTATTAGTGGTAGAGTTCATGGCCTATTTGATTTACAAGTTTCTCTACGAGCTAGCGAATCAGAGATGGATCCAGTTACTGCACGTAGACAAAGAGCTCTAGATATGCTCTACCGTGGCACCCATGATGCCACACCAGAAGCAATGGCCCTACTAGGCAAAGTTGAAACTCAAATGGAAGCATTTGAAAGAGTTGTTGAAACAATTGTTCGCCGCTCAGAAGGTGCCTTTGGACCACCTGAACATGCATTATTGATACGATTTCTTGAAAGGCGTGGCTGGGATGCTAATCAAACAGAAGTTCGCCCTAGACTCTTAGCATCTGCTGGAATATTGGCTGCTGAAATGGGTTATGTTGATGCTGCAGATATCCCAGTACTCCCTACAGCAATTTCTCTTGATACAGAAAAGGTCTCTGAAGTAGTAGATTCAATGAGAGAAATCCTTGCTGACATGGGACGCGCCCCCCCAACAGTGGAAAGCGCTCTAGAAAGTGCAGCAGATGAAGAAGGAGCGGATAGTCGAGTGAAAGCGAAACTCGATGCAGCAGATGCTCTACTCAGAAAACTTAACCGCGGCGAGAGTTAGTCAAATTACTGGCGTGAGTAATAAGTTTGGATAATCTTCGTCACAGTTTCAATATCTCGGATACCTCTCGAAAGCATATCATTGAGGATTTGTTCTCTTTGCCTTACATGGGCATCGAAATCCGCAGGCCTAAGGCCTGCTGCAGAACATATCATTTCTCGCAATTTACTGGGGACACCTGTAGGAGTAGTAGTGTCTGTAGTAGGATCATATTTCCAAATTGGATTAAGACGAGGTCGGTCCCCTTCCATACCTGCAATCTCTGCAATCTCTACTATCCTACGAACCTGTTTACCACCAGAGTTTATTCTACTTTGAACGACTATCAAATCCAACCCACTCATCATAATAGATGGCACATTCATCGGAGGACTAGTCATCCTAGTTACAGTCTCCATAGCAGTGTTAGCGTGTAGGCTACCAAACGAACCATCGTGACCGGTATTCATTGCTGTTAGAAGTGTTGAAGCCTCAGAACCCCTCACCTCTCCAACAATTATTCTGTCTGGTCGCATTCGAAGACTTGACTTCAAGCAATCATCCATATCTACTTCATTAGTGCCGTCAGGCCTTTCAGAACGTGTCTCCATCCGCAACCAGTGATCGTGGAAGAGTTGTAACTCTGCTGTATCCTCTACAGTTAGTAGTCTCTTATCCCAAGGGATGAACATCCCTAGACAGTTTAGAGTCGTAGTTTTACCTGAGCCCGTGCCTCCTGAAATAATTAAATTAGCAGGACGTGCACCTAATCCATCCACCCAACACCAAAGTGTAGCAGCAAGATCCAAATCAATTGTTCCAAAGTCGATCAAATCAATGATTGTGATTGGGTCTTCTCTAAATTTCCTAATCGTCAATGTGGGGCCATCTGGAGATACTGGTGGGATGACTCCGTTCACCCTACTTCCGTCAGGTAAACGCCCATCGAAGAGAGGGACTTTGCCCGGGCCATCACCTAGAGGTACATTGGTGAATGCTGCTATATTGGAAGCAATTTTTAGCCCCTCATCATCTTCTATCCAAATGTTAGTCCTACACATTCCGTGTTCACGATGTGCCACTTTGACACATTGCTGGCCACCGTTGTACATCACTTCCTCAAGTTGGTCATCCTCCAATAGAGGCTTCAATGCACCATAGGGGTTTGCTTCTGTGTTACCATGGACGTGGTAAACAGGACTCGGATGGTTGGGTTCCATGTAGATTTCAATTGACCCATAACGGGCAAGTACTTCTTCACTCATTCATTCACTTCCTTTTACACCATTATCGACGATACTAGATAAGACCCCATGTAAACTATCTGGGCAGCCAAGGCCCACGGGGCAATCCACCAAACTGCCGATTTAATTGTTTTTCCAACCATTACTGCTGAAACCAATACTGAAAATGCTGAGCCTGCTGTGAAATACATTAGCATTGAAGGATGGAACAAATCCATTGGTATACCAGACTGAGGGCCTGCAAATAATCCAAACATCATCCCAATTGTTGCAGGAAGCAAAATCGCCATCAATCCTTTGAGCATTAACGATTGACCTTGCAAATCAAGTTCCCTCTTATTTCGTAATCGCAAAAGGCGATCGTATTCAAGACTCATAGAAAAGGTGACATCTTGTAGTGGTGCTTCATTTTCATCAGCAGTTTGTAGCAAATTAAATGCACGCTGAATGGATTGAGAGCGCGACTCAACTGCGAATTCTGAAATGGCAGCATCAAAAGTAGT
Source organism: Candidatus Thalassarchaeaceae archaeon (assembly GCA_034399495.1). Classification (GTDB taxonomy): domain Archaea; phylum Thermoplasmatota; class Poseidoniia; order Poseidoniales; family Thalassarchaeaceae; genus MGIIb-Q1. Next base: position 4,228 of record DASCSU010000092.1, on the reverse strand, counting down.
GACTTTGCTACGTCCTATTGCTCTTCTCAGCAAACTACCAAGAACATCATTTCGTTGTTCAGACAACGAAGTAATTGCCTGTTGTAAACCAAGTCCCGCCCCCAAGGATGTTGAAATCCCTTCAAGCAGTTCTGGCAAACCGTTCTCTAATTTTTTGAGACGCCTGTTCTCTAACACAAATGGTAAACCGCCCCCTATTGAAATAATAGTTAAGGGAATAAAAAATGAAATTAACAAGGAATCTGTTACCATATCAAGAAAGCCTGAAATTCCAATTGCCATTGTTACACCCCCGGCTCCTTAGATTTGGCACCTAGTAACATCATTACTAGAATTGCTACAGTTGCCAAAAGGCCCCCTTTGTAGAAGACCATCATGGTGCTAGCTGGGGGAATCGTAACTCCTGGAACTCCAGCAAGGCCACCCAATAGGAAAGGCGTAATAGCCCCTAAACCAAGGATTAGGGGAGCTAGGAAACCAACTATCAGGGCTTTTTCTGGAAGCCCTGACAAATCTTCGATGTACCTCTTCAATCGGTCAGTTCTATTCTCTTCAGCACGAGATGCTTGTTGTTCTAATGAGCTTAGTAAATCCGTGTTGGAAGTTACATTATTGAGCATTGAATTTAGTAGACGGCGATAATCATCACTCTTTGCACCCTTGATTAAGCGACGTAATTCATCTTCTAACCTCTGCCCAGAATTGACACCAGACATCGCTTTTGAAAAATCATTTGATATTCTACCATAACCCCCTCGAGAAATGTGAGTCATTACAGATTCTAATCCAACACCTGCACCAATCAGAACTTGGATACCACGCAAAGCGTAAATGAGGTTGATGTCCTCCTCTTGTGCACTCATTAGAATTCATTCCTCTTTCAAACAACATCTTCAATTAACAAAAACTCAAATTCATCAGTCTCGCTATCGAAACGCAATCGTGCGAAACAAACCTTGAGTTCTTTCTCTTCAAATGGATCTATAATCCAACATGTCCCTGAGCGGAAAATAGTTTGTACCTTCTGAAATGTTGGAATATCAATTAGTCCAGTTAACAAAAATTCCATGCTTTCAGCGCCTTGGTCTAGTAAATCATCACCTTCACCATCTCGAGCAACTTCCCGCTGAAAACGGCGCCTGATTTCGAGTTTAATATTGCAATTATCTAGTTGTAGCCAATCGCCATCCAATGAGCGAATAAAGCAAGATTTCGTAGCCGCCATCTTAGTTCCCTCATAGGGGCACTTATAGGGCGCTAATTGAAGGTAGCGCGTAGCGGCCTCACTTTGAGTCGATGTGACGTAGATATCCAAACAACGGCTCCCATATCAAACCAGCATCAAGTAGTTGATCTACAGCTGCCTCTCCATCAGAACGTGAAACGCCCCTGCCTGCGAGTTCTTGCATTATGGCGTCATGCGGTATACCATCGCCTCGGTCATTAGCCAATAAAAATTGGCAGATGAACTCTTTTGAGACATCAGATGAGTCTTCATTGGATGATTCCGATGTTTGTTCAGATTCTTCAGAATAGGATGTCATGTTTCCTTCAGCACGGTCCAAAGCACGAAGAACTGCTACCATATACACATCAGCATCTACATTGGAATAGTGACCTCGACCTGTAATTAGTCCTTCAGCGAGATCTGCGGGGATACTCGCTACACGGTATGCATCCGGACTGGGCTCCAAATCTCTGCTTTTTTGGAAGGTGTCAATTCTCCTCAAAGTAGCATCTGCTGTTTCAACCAACCAATTCGCATTACCTTCGCCATCAATCTTAGTAAACTGCTCTAACCTAATACCGGTGAATACATTACCATCATCAGATTGATATGGATTACACTTACCTATTGCAAGAACCAAAATTGGTTCTTCATTCTGTTCAAACTTTGCCAATAATTCCTCCATTTCAGAGTGAAGTTCTGGTTGGAAGGATGCGACACTAAACATATGTAAGCCAGTTGGATCTCTAATTGCACCTCGGTAATTAGCTCCATTGTCGCTATCACGTCGCTCCATCCTCTCAAGTAAACCAGCAACCATCATGCGGTTCACTTTAGCGCCGAGTTTTGTAATTACGAATGTAGGGTCATATTCACCTGAACCTTTCTCAATCAAATCTGATTCGAAATATTCGCGGGCAAACATGCGGATTGCTGGCTGACGGCTTGGTCTACTCAACTTTCCACCCCCCACTTTGCTCTAACTTCTTTAGCCCTCTCTGCAGGTGGAGTTTTGTCAACCTCAATTGAAGAAGCAAGGAACATAGCCCCTTGCTCATCAACCATACAACGCCCCCTTACTGAAACATGGCGTCCTAGAAGACTAGAACGTATTCCCTCAACGAATGTTTCGGAACCGGAATTATCAATCTCATCTGCAACTTGTTCCATTGTCTTCTCAAGATAAGTTTCGCTTGATTCACGGTTAAACAGAAGAGAAGCACTGTTGGAGCCATCGTCTATTACCATCCTCAGACGTAAATCCCTGTTGCCCTCAATCATTCCATGTACTGAACACGCGTGGTCGCGTAATACTCTCCTGCAATCAGGACAACGATGTATTATTCCGCAATCAGAACGAACAGATACAATGCAACCTGAAGTTTCTACACCGTTGATTGAACCTCCGGTCACTAATGGAGTCAATTCGTGCTGAACCCAATGATTTGATGAGTCAATCTCTTCCCAAGGGGCTGACTTGAGAATCTCGAATTGGTCAGCTCGGTCCACTGTAATATCAGGAGTACCTTGCCAAGCACGAACCCTTACTCCACTTAGTGTAGCAAATACGGGTAGCGAACTTGGATCGATTGGCAGTTCCTGCCAAGCAGTCATCCTACAACGGCCCGTTGGATCAACCACCTCTCCACCCCAAAGAGTCTTCTCTTCTTTATCAGAATTGGTGAATTTACGCTCATTCCATTCAATTATCTGCACTATTACAGTGACATCTCTAGAGCCATCTTTGAGTTCTGAAATCTTAAGTTTTGATGAATCTTCAAGTTGAGATAAGTTGGCAAAATTTTCATCGTGAAAAACTTCGATTTTTGTTCTGTCGCCGATGTTCAATTCAGGAGTATCTCTGAATCTCTTTATTCCAGCCCCCTCTATACGCAGAAGAGTGCCTACTTCGTGGTCAAAAGCATCCCAACTGACAAAACCAACTGCCCCGGTAGCGTCAGCAATCTTTCCTTTTACAATATTCATATCACCACTGCCATCCTTCTTAGTGATGGTTGTAGGATTATTTGACATCACACGACCTACGATTGTAACAAATCCATCTTTATCGCTAATATCTGCAATCGTGATAGGATCACTTGTTGCTAAAGAAACAGGAGGGCCACCCTCTTCCAACACTACCACTCTACTGCTACGGTTGATATTGATTGATTTCTTGCCCTGCCACTCATTGACGCTAACCCCTTCCAAACGGACTACTGAGCCCGGGGAAAGATTCTCAGAGTGGTCCCCCCAATCCTTGTAATCCCACCTAACTGATTCACCTGAATCCGGATATGGGGAATCTTCAATCCATCCGAAGGCTATCTGCTTCTCTTCGCCTCTAACCATTTGAACACGGGGCACGTAAGTGACTACTTTCACCTCGATGGTTACATTACTATCTTCGCCACTCAATTCTGAGAAGGCATCTACCTTCTTGCCTTCACGGAAGGCAGTCCTAGCAGCACCTTGTGCCACTTCTTCATTAACTTCAAAACGCCTCATTACTGAGCGAAGAGAATCCTTTGGAGGGAGTAAAAACTCCTTCTCATATTTTTCAAATTCTTCACGCACCTTTGCTGGATCCGCATCTGGTGCGTGCTCCAATACTCTCTTCACATACTCATCTATTTCGTCTGTCATTACAATTCCTCATTGGTTGGAAACTCAGGAGTTACTAAGAGACCCAACCGCTTCAGACTTGTCCGAACGTGCACAAAGGTGTGCAAAAACATCCAGGGCAACAGTCTGGCGTGCGGGCTGGGTAAGTATCTGCACTCCATCACCTCCGGGAATTAACCCCAATCCGCCACAGTTCTTAATGGATTGTGTTTAGATTCAACCTCTTGGAGGGTGGACTTAGAAGTAAACACACCTTGCATTGACTCATGAGGGAGGCCGCGAATTTTGATTTCTGTGGGAAAACTATCGCACCTGGTAACCGACTGGAGACATCCCTCGAAATCGGCCATGACCCCATGGGACAAAGTGCCGAGA
>DASCSU010000091.1:0-6561 GCA_034399495.1 Candidatus Thalassarchaeaceae archaeon | reverse complement strand
TTCGAAGATTATCCAGGTCTAGCTAAGACTTTGATGACTAATACATTCGCTGACGCACTAGGTTGTGACTTCAAGCGTGTTCAGTTTACTCCTGATTTGCTACCTGCAGATATTACAGGAACGAACATTTACGATGCAAAGAAGGGAGAGTTTACTTTCAAGCCAGGACCTATCTTCTGTAACTTGTTGCTTTCTGACGAAATTAACCGTGCCCCACCTAAGACTCAAGCTGCTCTGCTTGAGGCTATGCAGGAGAAGCAAGTGACCATTGGTACAGTCACACACAAACTACCAGCACCTTTCCTAACCATGGCAACACAGAACCCTGTGGAGCAAGAAGGAACTTACCCTCTACCTGAAGCACAACTTGACCGATTTATGTTCAAGATGAGTGTTGGTTATCCAGACCGTGCTGACGAAGATGAAATCTTATCCCGACGTATCACCCGAAAGAAGGATGCTGTAGATGTTGAAGTCATTACTGACCCACAGCGAGTTATCGCCATGCAGCAAGCAATTGAGGATGTCTATGTTGATCCAGCAATTAGAATGTACATGGTTGAACTTGTCGCGCGCACCCGTGAAGACCCAAGAGTTCTCGTTGGTTCCTCTCCAAGAGGTTCGCAAGCACTCCTCAAGACTAGTCGTGCCGCTGCAGCAATGCGCGGTAGAGACTTCGTGACACCTGATGACGTGAAATCGGTTGCAGTTCTTGCAATTGCACACAGATTGATTCTAAAGCCTGAGCACCAGATTAAGGGTCTTGAAAATGATGAGGTTATTCAGACGATTCTCGGACAAGTTCCTGTCCCTACAGTCTGAGACTGTAAATAGAATCTATGCGGAAATAGGGGTGAAGATTGGATGGCATGGAGCCGCAAATCTGCCATGTTTGGCAGCCTTGCAATTGCTCTATATCTACTAGGCCTGACCCTGAGAAACCACCAACTCGTTACCGTTGCTGTGGTTTTACTCTCATTCCTTACTTGGGCGGCGCTTCGAGCATCTCACGCTGACGTTTCTGCAAGCGGGCGAAGAATGGATGAACGTACTGATGAAGAAGCAGGAGTTTCACTCAGCCGTTTAGAGGCAATGAGGAAACTTAGTACTGCCCGTGTTTTTGAAGATGGGACAGTAGATGTAACCTTGAAAATTCAGAATATGTCTCCTCTCTCTAAAGTCCTAGAAGTTAGAGATAGTTTGCCAGAAGTAATGCGTATCAAGCAAGGAGCAAACTACATCTTGATGGAATTAGGACCTCGCAGAGAAACTGTCATTGAGTACACAGCAGAATGCCCACTAAGGGGATTCTACACCGTTGGCCCTGTATGCATTCGAATTCAGGATTCATTTGGATTATTCCACAAGGAAAAGGAATTACATGTCTATGATGACTTCTTGGTATTCCCCAAGACTGAAGATCTAAAAGACGCATTTGTCAAGAGCAAGGTTCCAAAGATTTTCACTGGAGCAGTTAACATCCGCCAACCTGGACCTGGTTCTGAGTTCTACAACCTACGAGAATACATTGCTGGAGACCCCATGAAGTCCATCAATTGGTCAGCATATGCACGAGCAGGGAAACTCATGGTTAACGAGCGTGAGCGTGACGCAGTCAGTGATATCATACTGATTCTTGACAGTCGTGCTGTTGCTGAAACTGGACCAGTAAGCCGTAACTCACTTGTTTATGGGACTAGAGGAGCTGCATCCTTGGCTTCATTCTTCCTTGCAAGAAGAGACTCCGTTGGACTTGTATCATACTCTGATGAGATTTTATCTGTCGACCGAGATACTGGAAAGAAACAACTCTATGTTATTCTCACAAAGTTGGCAGGTGCAATGGCTCGTGGCTCCACACCGCTGCAAGTTGTTACCAACCGTATTCTTCCCCACATCAACAAAGGAAGCCCCATAATTATCCTATCATGTCTTGAGGACGATCCTACCATTGTTGCTGCTGTACGTGACCTACGTGCCAGGGATTTCGATACAACCATTCTATCTCCATCAAGCCTTGAATTTGAATTCGATGCTCGACGCCTTGACAGGACTGGTTACGAAGTGCTCAAGACTGAGCGTGATATTCTAATCAGTGAGTTGCGAGGACTTGGGGCGTTTGTCATGGACTGGGAACCTGACATGATGCTCTCAACAGCATTAGCAGGTGCAAGAGGATTCTAGGGAGGTTTTGAAATGGCACAAGGAGTAAGTAAGGATACTAGCCACCTGTATGATGGTAAGGTTGTACGCTCTTCAGCGCCAAGCAGAAAAGCACTAGCTGCTAAAATGTCTGGAAGTTCATCGGATATCCCCAAGGATGCTATCCCAGATGTACACATCCCCTCTTTCGTTGAGAGTCTTTTTGGTGGCCCACTAGTTCCAAAAATGAAGTTCCTACCCGCTGATAAGATGGTTCAAACCTTGCAGATGTGGTCAGGTGCAGTCATGATAATGCTAGGTGTGCTAACCTACATCGTAACACCTGTATCTGGAACTGCTTGGTTTTCCTTTGGAGAAATGATTGGTGTCGAAGTACTTGGACTTGCAATCCATCTTCTGCTTGTACTATCTGCAATTGGCTGTGGTTTTTGGGGAATATTCTCTCGAGATTCTCGATTCATCTTGATATCCTATGTACTGTTTATTGTGGTCTCATTCCGCTTCGCAGCAAGTAAAGTCAGTTTTGAGTGGCTTACATTCGAAGATGAACTAATTCAGAAGGTTGCACTTGTTGCATATGCGGTTCTTCTTGTGATGTACATTGAATTAACCAACGGTGTTATTCGATTCTCAATGTTGGATACCAGTATACGTACTGGAGAAGTATATGTGATGAATGTCAAGAAAGTGTTGACAAAATACCACATCAGCCTAGTTATTACTCCGTTAATTGCTGCAGTTGTAGCAACTATCACTCTGCTTTTCAAAGATGTAATCTCTGGAGTTGTAGGTATATTCTCTAAAATTACTGCCTTACGGCTTGAAGAAAGTGTGGAACTAGAGAGTGTCTATGGTGTAGCACTTGGAACCATGATTGTCTTCTTGCTAGTCGCTGTAGTATTCGTTGCTGACATCCCTGGTCGTTACCAAAAGATGCGTGAAGGCGTCGGTAGTGAATGAGAATGACCACTTCTCTATTACGAGACAAGAAGGTCTAATTTTTCAGCCAAGGACATTAGTGCCACTTGTGTGTGGCTATCTAGAACAGTATAATGTAGGGCATGGTCCCTTTTTCCTTCATCTAAGGATGTAAATTCAAGATCTGAGTGGCTTGCAAAAATTTCAATTTCGCGGGCTATATCACCACTAATACCAATCGACTCGCCCACAAAACAAAGAATTGCTATCGATTCACCTCTATGAGGAGTTGGCAAACTAGGACTTTCGGAAAGTAATCGTATTGCCTTTGATACAAAGCGTTCAGAAACCAAGAAACGGGCTTCACTAGGTCGCGCCTGTAGGGACCAAACACGTATTCGGGAGCGCTCTAACAGAGATGTTGCATCGCCAACTAATTTGGCTACAGAAATTACCCCAGATAGTTTCAGAGTGAGGGGGACCAAGTGAGGAAGACACCCTACTGCCCTTACTTGAGGAGGACCTGTTGCAATATATGGCCCTATACAACTCCCTACCTTACTAGGATCATGAAGTGGTCTAAGGTGGAGGGGTATGCCTTCTTCCCGTAGTGGCTCAACTGCAAAAGGGTGTAGCATTGGTTCACTGAACAAGGCTAACTCTTGAGCCTCTGTATATGACAAATAGGGTAGGTTACGAGAAGGTATAGACCAACGGGGTGCAAGTGCCAATACACCAGGCACATCTCGCCAAATTGTTACATCGGAAGCGGCAAGAACTGCTGAGAGTGATGTTGCTGTAAGATCAGAACCACCACGGGCAAGTAAAGACAATTCATCTCCATCTACACCATACCATCCAGTAACTACTGGCACCTTCACATCTGGGAGATTCAAACACTTTTCTGTTGCCTCAATATCGATTACTGTAGATCCTCTGATGGTGCTTATTTGAATTCCCACCTCGTCAGCCCATGCAGGGGCACTGTCTATTCCTGACTCTGCTAGAGATGAGGCAACAACTACACTGCTCATCCTCTCACCAGCAATCAACGCCTTAGCCCTAAAATCCTCAATTGGATTGCCACAATGGGCTTTTAGAGCATCTGCTAAACCTTCTACTGCATCAAGGAAAATTGGATAAAATTGAGCATTTACCAGTGTTGGTGAAATTTCAAGATGGAACAACTCGATTGAGGCAACGAAGGCTGAGATTGTGTCTCTCTCATTTCGCTCCAACCTCTCAATAATTCGATCCGTAATACCATGTAATGCTGAAACAACAACAATTGTCCTCTCACTTTCTGACTCTTTGACGCGCTGAATAATAGCATCAATGTCATGACTTTCTTTGAGGCAAGAGCCACCGAACTTGAAAACTCTATGATTATTCATCTTGTGACCAGCCCCCCTTCACTGATAAATCAGATAACACAAGTCTTGCAACAGACTCCACCACCGCCACAGCACGTGGTGCTATTACTGGGTCGTGCCGTCCAGTGACGAATAGGGTTTCGACTTCACCTGAATCAATATTGAGTGTGTCCTGTTCTTGCGATATACTGCTTGGTGGCTTGAAATGAAGTTTCACAATTATGTCAGCCCCAGTGGCCATCCCACCAAGTGCCCCATCTGCCTTTTCCCCTACTGGAATTGGACCATCTGATGTAGCATGCCATGAATCATTGTGCTCACTCCCACGCATTTTACTAGCATTAGTGCCTCTTCCAAATTCAATAGCCCTAGCAGCAGGAATAGCCATCAAAGCATTGGCAAGAGCGGGTTCAAGTCCCTCAAACCAAGGTTCACCAAAACCTAGAGGCAAGCCTGATATTCTAAGTTCAACAGTACTGCCAATGGAATCTTTCGCGTTCTTCATCTGCTCTAAAAGTTCAATCATTTTAGCGCCTGCTTCTGCATCGCGGCAACGGATTCTGTCCCATGCTTCACCTTCACCAAAAGGTAGTGTTTCAATGCCTGTAGATACAACATCACCTATTGAATGAACATGCGCCTCAACCTGCCAACTAGATGTCTGCTCGATTGGCCGGCATAGATTAGATGCGGCAACCAAGCCGGCAGTCAAACGTGCACTATTAGCCCCACCACCACGTAAATCAGAGTAGCCACTTGTGCGAGCAAGTTCAGGTAAATCGGCATGTCCCGGCCTAGGGTGGTTAGGTAGAAATGAATAATCTGAAGAGTGAGCGTCTTTGTTTGCAATTATCAAAAGAATAGGCCATCCAGTTGTGAAGCCTTCATTGACTCCCGACAAAATATGACAAGCATCATCCTCTCTACGCTTGGAAGCAAATTCACCACCAGGTTTTCTTTGCGAGAGGTCTTTTGCAAGTGATTCTGCATCAACGGCAACCCCTGCAGGAATTCCTTCGACCAACGCACCTACAACTGCGCCATGACTTTCACCAAAGAGAGTGACTGCGATATCTTCGCCTAGGCGCATGGACAAGGTTTCACCACCATTCTAAGCAGTCCAGAAATCTGTCACGATGGTACTATGCCCTCGTTGTTCTGCTAACTGTTCTATTCTCCTCAATACTGATTCATTGAAAGATGGAACAAGAGCTGCAATTGCTGGCCCAGAGCCACTGATCCCTGCGGATCTAGCACCCCATACAAGCAGGTCATTTGCTAAACGACGCCCTTTGCCATCGCCAAGAGCATTTGAGGTAGCCCTACCATTTTCTGTTAGAGCAACTGTAAAGGCACCTTGTTCCATTGCTACAATGGCCTTCTCAAACTGCGGTGCCACCTGTGCGAATCGCTGTGCATCAGGTAATAATTCACGCTCACCGCGCAAGACTATCAAGACCTTCCAATCTTCTGGCTTTGGGAAATCCCCTTCCATGAGGACTCCCTCTGCAGCAGGTAAATTTGGATTGACAATTTTCCACCCTGGTTCAACAGCGGCCCAAGCATCATCAACGCTACCGGTCATTGAAACGCCAGCAGCAATCTGTGCATTAGCAGAAATATCTACAATTTGAGCATTGGTCAATTCTACATCACTAGCCTCACAAAGAGCTTTGATAGCGGCTACTGATAATGCAGCGGAACTCTTCAGCCCCTGACCTATAGGAACCGTACTCCTAACTTGCCAGAATAATTCTTCAGCGGGTTTCTCTAATCCAGATTCAACCCAAGTATCAACAACAGCGGCCAAAACACCGTTAGGATCATCGGCACTATTTTTTGGCTCATTGTCTCTCAATCTAACTTTGACTGACAAATCTAAGCCAATTGAACAACCATAACCGGCACCGAGAGCATGGAGGAGGGAAAAACCCCCGTGACCTTCTCCTTCACCTATGACTGCCATTCATTTTTCCTCCACATCACTACTGATTATATTGCCAATATGTCTTCCTGCTCCGGCCGCTGCGCCGAGAATTTTCATCCCCGCTTCAATATGCGTGACAGAGGTGGGGTTTTCAAGGTTTGATACAAATCTTACTGTCTC
>DASCSU010000090.1:0-6568 GCA_034399495.1 Candidatus Thalassarchaeaceae archaeon | reverse complement strand
CGGAATTATCTTGAATATAGAAACTTTTAAATCATGTGAAAATCCACTGACTTTGAAAGATTTTTTAGTGAATATTGAAAATTTTCAGAATAAACAAAGTTTGAATTAAAGAATTTTTTCATAAACAAATTATTTCTGATTCCCATATCTGTATTACACTTCTAACTCTATAGTATCCCTCTGAAGATAATTCAGAAGTAGCATCATACAGTATAGCATAGTCCCAAGATTCAGATGAGTTTGTTTGTGTTTCCCTTAATCTCAAAATTACTTGTGGTTGGCCATTTCTGATTCTTAAACCATCATCGCCATTTACTGATAAATTTGATAATCCCTCATCAAGAATCGAAGTCGAATAATTTAGATTAAAATCATCAAAAGGCTGAATTAAAGAATTAGGTAGAGGATCTCCATCAGATAATTGAACTTCAAGGCTCAATTCATACTGGTCAAGTTCAGCCATCTCACCTTGTAGGAACAAAGGCAAGGCGATGAAGAATAATGGGAAAATAAGAAGCGGCACGAGAACTAATGCTACGAGGGTTCTCCAATCTCGTACAATGTCTAGAAGTTCTTTGGAAGCAACGGACCAAATACGAGAAAGTGAATCACGCATCATCGCCACCTCCAGTAGGGGGTTGTTTACGAGTGGTTAATTTAGACCAGAATTGCTGTAGTCTTGACTCTGGCTCTGGTGCATCAACTTCACGGCTCTCATCTTGGGTAAGTGATACAAAAGCATCTTCAAGAGATTTAGTATTAGTTTCATCCATCAAATCACTAGGGCTACCATCAGCTCTCAATGTACCATTATGGATTATGACAATGCGGTCACAAACCTGTTCTGCTTCATTCAATTGATGGGTGCTGTAAATGACTGTGCGACCTTCTTCTCCTAATTTTCTGACGAGTTCTCTAACTCGTCTAGCTGAAGTGACGTCCAATCCTCCAGTTGGCTCATCGAGCAGTAGTACTTCTGGGTCATGTGAAAGTGCTCTAATTAGGGCAGTTTTCTGACGCATACCCCTAGAAAAACCACGGGTGGGCCTTTGCAAATCATCTTCAATTTCTAATGCCCGAGCAAGTCTAACGGTTCGATTCCATGCTTGCTTATCTGGTATGTTGTTTAGTCTTGAATGATAACGTATATTTTCCCATGCTGTTAATCTAGCATAGAGTCCAGTGGCTTCAGGTACAACTCCAAGGTTACTTCTTACTTGGTGTACAGGGTGTTCATTACCGCTGTCATCAATGAATACAACACCTCCCAAACTAGGTTTGTAAAGGCCACAAAGAAGCCTTAGTAAGGTAGTTTTACCTGCCCCGTTACCACCAACAAGTCCAACAATATCACCTCTTTTTAAGTCTAAAGTCACAGACTTTAACGCTTCAACATCTCCGAAGTTCTTGCTTACATCTCGAACTGAGAGAAGAGTACCCGACATGAACATCACTAGCGACTGGCAACTAAAGCAGGCCCTAAATTAGGGTGTACTTCATCGATTCTACAAGCTCTCCCATGAAGTTGTTGAAGATGATCTTGAATTTCATCATTAGAGATACCTAATTCTACAAGATTTGAAAGCATATTCAATCCACCTTCAATTGAGCCTGCATCAAGATAAGCATCATTAGAAATTGCCCCATTTAGAAGTAGATTTTCAAGTGTTTCTTGAAGGAAATCTACTTCTTGTTTAATTCTCTCAGAGGTCAGATTATCTGAGGCAATTAAAATGTCTATACATGTCTGCATAGCATCGCGACCTGCCACCATGTTTTGACGCTTACGAAAGGAAGGACATGAAACAAATTTCACTTTTCTAGCAACTCGACCAGTACACCACCAGTAGAACTAGGGTGCACAAATGCAATCATAGTTCCATGTGAGCCTTGTTTGGGTTCTGAATCAATCATTTTAACTCCAGCAGATAATAGTTTATCGATGGTTTCTTGCAAATTATCCACCTCAAATGCGAGTTGTTGGATTCCAATCCCCCTCTTGTCAATGAATTTAGCAACAACAGTATCATGAGCAGTAGGTGCCAGTAATTCTAGACTAGGGGGGTCGCCAGAGTCGGTGGAAAGAAATCGAATATGAACGCCCTGCTGAAGGTTTGTTTCATCATCTCCTTGTGTTTCTAGTCCAAGTATCTTCCAAAAAACCGCACCCTCGTCTAAACTGTTTACAGCCAATCCAATGTGATCAAGTCTGATTTTTGTCATAATTTCACCTCAAAAACCGCTTGGAGCCATCCACGTTCCAAAGGCCTCCTTAAGGGAATTCATGATTTCCCCAATAGTACACTCTGATTTAACAGCCTCTAGAATAGCCTCCATGGTATTTCCACCATTAAGGGCAATAGTATGGACATTAACAAGGGAATTAGCAACTTTTTCTTCATCTCTACGGCTTCTCATTTCTATAAGGTGGCTACATTGTGCCTCACCAAGCGAAGTATCTACTTTCTGACCTTTCATTTCATCGTTGTCATTGCTACTTAAGGCGGAATTAATACCAATTATAATTAAATCACCTTTTTCTTGTGCTAATTGTTCTTTCCATGCGGATTCGTGTAGGTGTCTTTGTTGGAAACCTGCTTCGATTGCGTTCATAGGGCCACCCATTTTGTTGATTTCCTCAATTAGTGAAAGTGCACGGTCATAGATTTCATTTGTCAAACCTTCCACATACCATGAGCCACCTAAGGGGTCAACAACATCAGCAATACCAGTTTCATTAGCCAGGATCTGTTGGGTTCTAAGGGCAATAGTGGCAGATTCGTCAGTAGGTAGCCCGATTGCTTCGTCGTATGAATTGGTATGGAGAGATTGTGTTCCTCCTAGTACAGAGGATAGTGCTTGATATGAAACTCGAACAATATTGTTTAGTGGTTGTTGAGCAGTTAGGGTAACTCCAGCAGTCTGAGTATGGAATCTTAACATGGAAGATTTAGGATTATTTGGAGAGAATCTAGATGTCATCAAGTCATACCATAATTTTCTAGCAGCTCGGAATTTAGCAATTTCTTCAAATATATCATTATGGCAACCAAAGAAAAATGAAAGCCGAGGGGCAAATTCATCAACATCAAGGCCCGAATCCACTGCTGCTTGTACATAAGCAAGAGCATTAGATAGGGTGAATGCCAACTCCTGTACTGCCGTAGCACCGGCTTCCCTAATATGATAGCCAGAAATGCTAATTGTATTCCAACTAGGGATTTTGGTTTTGCACCAACCCATCAAATCAGTGATTAGTCTCATAGATTGTTCAGGTGGGAAAACATAGGTGCCTCGAGCAATATATTCCTTCAATATATCATTCTGAATTGTGCCACGAAGTTGTGATAATTCTACACCATTTTCCTCTGCAACTGCAACATACATAGCCAATAGTATTGATGCCGGAGCGTTGATGGTCATTGAGGTAGAAACATCTGATGTGTCTATGCCTTCAAAGAGCAAGCGCATATCATGGATACTATCGATAGCAACGCCTACTTTGCCAACTTCTCCAAGAGACATTGGGTCATCTGAATCAAGACCGAGTTGAGTAGGTAGATCAAATGCTACAGAAAGTCCTGATTGTCCCTTACTAAGTAGTGATTTGAATCTCAAATTGGTCTCACTAGCACTACTGAAACCTGCATATTGGCGCATAGTCCATTTTCTGCCGCGGTACATTGTTTGGTGAATTCCCCGGGTGTATGGTGGCAATCCAGGGGTTGAAGGAGGTTGGCCAGGGCAATTTTCAGGGTTTGGAACATCTGGAATAGGGATGCCAGAACGTGTTTTGAATGGCTTATCGTCTAGCGCCATAGTAACTTCCCCATGGTGGCGTAGGGTAGGATAGCATCAATCATTTCGGTCATTCAATGTTCATGGCCACCGATTCCATGGACATGGCCATGTGCCAGTTCTTCCTCAGAGGGTTCTCTGACTTCAACCACTTCGACTTCAAATTTGAGGGCGCGGCCAGCAAGCATATGATTGAAATCACATTTGACAATATCTTCAGTTAATCCAACAATTCTAAACATACCCATGGCAGACATTAGTGACATGCCCAATTCAAGTTCGAGTTCATCAGGGAATTCACTAGCAGGGATGTCCATGATGGCATCATCAGTTTGTTCACCATAAGCATCTTCTGCCATCAATGTGAATTCTCTCTTTTCACCTACTTCTGCACCCATCATTTCACGTTCAAATCCTGGTATCATCCCTTGGTGCCCAACTAAATACGCTAAGGGTTCAGAACCATGACTTGAATCAAATTCTTCACCATCTTCTGGGAACGTACCTCGGTAATGCACCATCGCCACTGTATCTTTTTCTATTGTACTCATTATCTCACTTTCCTGTATCCTTTTAGGACATTAATTATGCGTTCGGAGACGGCATCGGTAATTATGCCTTCATCCAATTTTTCTTCAATGAATTCGATGGCGTCTTGTATACCTTGCCTTTCACCCTTGGCCCATGTAGAACCAAGAATATTAGCGCGATATTCTTCTAGTACATCTTCCTCATCTAAAATCTCACGGACATCTACTTTGAATTCCATATATTTGCGTCTATTCAATTTCTGAACTCTTTTAGTAGGTGGGGCTGAGGCTCGTGCCTTTCGTTTTTTACCCATCATCTGCTTTCTTCTTTCGAAGGCTTTCTCACTAACCGTTTTCTTAACTTCTTTAATTTCCTGTTCAGTAGTTTTAGATTGATCCGTAGTAACGGCTTTTTCATCAGTTTTACCTTCGACTACTAATCCTGAATCAACTGCAAGAGCCTTGCTCTCAGCTATGAGATCTGTAATTCTATCATCATCAGATAAAGTAACTATTTCTTCTGAAGATTTGTCCTCAACCTTCCGTAATCCAACACGACGAACTTTGTCAGATGCGATAGCAGGACCCGATTGTGGGATAGATTCTTCAACTTTAGTTGGTTCTTCTTCAATCTGCTGGGCTGTAGTTTCTTCAGGTTCGGGTTCTGAATGATTTACGGTAGGGGTTTCAGAAGGAGGCAGATGGGAAGTGGGTATAGCAGGCTTATCGATGGTGGGTTCAATCTGACTAGGTTTACTGGGTTCTTGGGCTCTGTAATTTACAGGTTTAATCTCTTTACGAGAACCAGTTGATTGTTTAGTAGATTTTTTTGAAGAAGCATTAGGGGCAAATGGATTGAATGGTTTCGGTTTTTTCCTAGCCAAGTTTTTTCACCCTCTATATGACGGGGCCAACGCTCACCCCTCATAACTCTTACAGTCTAAGTGAGATTGTTGATTTGTATGTTAATCCCAATAGATTGTAGTTTGGTCAGTACGTAATCCTTGATTGACAGCAGAGGAAAGCAAATCAGTTGGGCCTGAATGATGTAGTTGTAATTGGCCTAGAGTTGCTATCATTGAACCATTATCAACACAAAATTGAGGGGGCGGGACTCCACAAGTACCGCCACGTTCCTCTGTCATTAAATGAGACATTTCTCTAATGCGTTTGTTGCAAGCAACCCCGCCGCCGAGTAATAATTCAGTCTTTCCAGTATGAGCCATTGCTCTCTCGGCAACTTCTATACATGCTGCAAAAGAGTGCTCTTGCAGGCTCCAACAAGCACCACCTAAAGGCGCCCCCCTTTGAGTTAGCCGACATGCAGCAGTATATGTTCCTGAGAAGGCCAGGTCCATTCCATGTACGGCGTATGGGAGTGCTAGATTATCTAAGTCAGCATCAGGATTTTGTTCATGCCATTCACCTGCTAAAGTTTCTATTTTAGGGCCCCCTGGGAAGGGTAGTTCATGTTCACGTGCAAATTTATCAAGCATATTCCCGATACCTATGTCCAAAGTTTCACCTAATACACGATAACGTCCAGCCATCCTAGCAATAACTTGAGTATTCCCCCCAGAAACATAGAGTAGGACAGGGTCATCCATTCCACATTGTTGTCTGCCAATTTCAATATGTGCGACACAATGGTTCACTCCAACAATTGGTACTTTCCATTTGCTACCTAGTGCGCGGGCAATACTAGCCCCAACTCTAAGACAAGGGCCTAGACCAGGGCCTTGGCTAAAGGCGATGGCCTCAACATCAGAAGGAACAACCCCGGAATCAAGTAATTTTTTTACTAAGGAACCAGCCATGCTAGCGTGGTGATCAGCCGCTTCGCGTGGATGTATGCCCCCTATTTTTGGCCTAAAAAAGGCCGAATGTGAAGAAGATGGCTCACCGTGAGCATTTACAGAACCAATGGAAAGAGTATGTGCTGTTGATTCAATTCCAACAATAATACCTCCGCCCATGGTAATTCCTAGTATGCGGACGGGCCACATGATTTCAAGTCTAATGTGTCCTCGGGGGTGTATGCGCCACCTGCTGTTGAACGCCGGGCCAATCGCACACCTAAACCCAAATGGGGTAGATGGTGCCATTGTGGGGCACCTAATGTCAGATTCTGAATCACTTGTTTTTCCATCAGGGATGGCTATATTGACAGATGGGGGAAAGATTACAAAAATTTCAAATTCTGATGATTTAATGGGGGAATTTGCTCCTAATGTCAAATT
>DASCSU010000089.1:0-6640 GCA_034399495.1 Candidatus Thalassarchaeaceae archaeon | reverse complement strand
GAAGTAACTGGCTATGTAAGATCTAGTGGTGCGGCCTTGATAGTGGTGGAGCATGACTTTGCCAGAGCTAAGTCAATGGCAGATAGATTACTATTGATCGATGATGGGAGAGTGAACCCATTCCTCTCTGAGACTACAGCGGAGGAGGTCAAAATATGATTACTGGATTTAGTAAAACCTTCCTTTACCTTTTTCTTGTTTTAGTATTTGCAGTCTGGGTCATGGATGGATTGGTTCATGACTGGGGCCGATTATCCGGAAGCGGAGGTAATCTAGTCACATTTTTCAAAGAATCTCTTTGGCCTCCTAATTGGAGCGTTATAGAGCCTCAGGCATATCCGGTTTGCACAGCGTATCCGATTATTGACTTCACATGCTCAACAGCATGGATAGGGATGGTTGAGACCATCAAAATTGCCTTTGTTTCAACAGTTTTGGGTACAATAATTTCATTGCCAATTGGCCTTTTGGCTACTCGGAATCTAAACCCTAAGGGGGTGTCATACATTGCAAGATTCATCCTTGCAGCAGCAAGGAGTATGCCAAGCATCATCTGGGCAATTTTCTTTGTTATTCTAGTTGGATTCGGTCCTCTTTCTGGAGTTCTTGCAATGACAATTTACACCGTGGGATATCTAGGAAAGCTCCAGTATGAATCTATTGAGGGGATGTCAAGCAACCCATTGGAGGCCGCTAGCTCAATGGGTCTGTCTAAGTTGGAAACAGCCATTGGAGTAGTAATTCCCGAATCGGCGAATAATCTAATTTCCCAAACTATCTTCATGTTTGAGTACAATATTAGGCATGGGACTGTTATTGGAATAGTTGGTGCTGGAGGAATTGGATATTACATCAATCTATATCTCAAGTTCCTTCAGTACGACAAGGTAATTGCATATTTAATTATAATATTCGCTGTTGTACTCTTGATTGACTTCCTTTCAATATATGCTCGTTCATTCTTCACCGAAGAAAGCGATGTAAAGAGGCCATCTTGGTGGGGTGTTCTGCTTCCAGCAGACTTAGTCACTAAGTTAAGACGAAATCGTCAGGAGTAAGTTTAATTTTGTACAGAATTGAATTATTCTGCAGAAACGCGAATGGCCCCGTCATTGTAATGAACGTAGATATTGTGTGGTATTTTTGAGGTTAATGCAGCTAACGCTTCAAGAATTTCATCCTCACTTACATCAAATGCATCTGCTGCACGCTGGCTTGACCAAGGTACGGTTTCAAAGTCAGATTTCTTTATCCACTCGTAAAGGCGGCGCTCCAATTTATTCAAATCCTCCACTGCCATGACTCTCGGAAGGGCTCCTCCTCTATGGCTTATTGGGATATTTGCGAACCTTCACAAACCCTGCTCAACCATGTTTCTAACACATTCTTCAGCAGTAATTTCGCCATCAAGGAGTGTGTTTAGAGCTTCAGTAAAAGGAACAGGGCAGCCAACTTTAGCGGCACGCTTACGGAACATTCTCGCTGCTCGAACACCTTCAGCAACCATGTGCATCTCGGCTAATCCTTCTTCGAGACTCTTTCCTTGGCCTAGTTTCTCTCCTAGAGTCCTATTTCGACTACGCGGACTGGTGCTTGTAACATAGAGGTCGCCTAGGCCAGCGGGACCAAGCGAAGTATCCTCTCCCGCGCCAAGCAGGACTAGCAAACGTCTTCCTTCAGCAAATCCAATTGGCACTAATGCTGCTTTGAGATTGTCACCTCCAATCCCTTCTCGTAATCCATCAACGATACCACAAGCAAGTGCCACAGTATTCTTGAAAGCCCCCCAAAGTTCAGCACCTATTGGGTCATCTGCTGCTTTTAGCACCAAAGTTTCCGTGGAAAGACGGCTTGCTACTCTTTCAGCAACCGATCTATCATGTGCGGCAACAAGAGCATTGGTAAGCACTCCACGCGCCACTTCTGGGGCAATAGTTGGCCCCGTTAGGACAACTACTGGGTTTGAAAGGCCAGCAGCATCGAGTCTTTTCTCAATAGCATCAGAAATCAATCCACTACCTCCCTCTTCTTTGGGTGCAATACCTTTGGCAAGGTCTACTAAGACATGTGAAGGTCTTAGATGGGGTATCAATTCATCTACGACTGAAAGGATCACTCCAGAAGGGATTGCGAGAATTATGAGTTCGGAAGCATCACATACTTCAGCAAGGTTCATCGATGCATCTACGCCTTTGAGTACCGTATCTGGAAGGTATTTCTTATTGATATTTTCAAGTACCATTGACTCGTAAACTTCACTTTCAACAGTCCAACCAATTACAGAGTGGCCATCTTTGGCCCAAATATGAGCCAAGGAGGTACCCCAGTTACCTAGTCCAAGTACTCCAATCTTGGTCAATTGACATCCTCCAAACTGTTTGGCTTAGTATTTCTATTATCAATGAAACCCCCACAGGGGTTGTACTGAAAGTGATTGTAATACCATACCGAGGTAACCATGGTGTATTTTTTAGCGACGGGTTCTAAACCCCAAAGCCTCGCCCTAGGCTCAAGCAGGGGTACCCGAGTGGTCAAAGGGGCTGGGTTTAGGTCCCAGTGCGTAGTGCTTCGCAGGTTCAAATCCTGTTCCCTGCACCAAAATCGTTAATGAAACTTGTATTGTAGCCATTGGTTTCAAGTCTAAAGCAACAACACGAGTCAATTGGGGAGTGGCGGAGTTCATGGATTCATCTAGCAGATTGAGCGCAGAAGAATTGGTATCTCTTGCCTTAGAGGTAAGTAATAACGCGGTTGCTACTCATTCTTTGTACCATGTTGGAGCAGCTCTTGAGGCGACAGATGGGACAATATTCACTGGATGTAATGTTGAGTCTGATTCCTATGGATTAACCATTTGTGCAGAAAGGGTAGCTTTGACTAAAGCATTGTCTGAAGGCGCACGTTCATTCACTCGTATTGCAATTATTGGGATACAACACGACAAAAATGGTAATCCAATTTGTGAGGATGATGAAAACGATGAATGGTATTGCGGTCAATCAGATGAAGAACTTGGTATTACAAAAATCCCTTTTCTTGGCCCATGTGGGGCATGTAGGCAACTGTTGTGGGATCATTGTCGCGATATCGAAGTGATAGGGGCCACTCCAAAAGGCGAAGTTGGTAAAGTGTGGCGACTTGCAGAACTGCTGCCTGATGCTTTCAATTATGAAAAGAAAACTTGAGGTGAAAATATGGCAAATAAATCTGATCCAATGGTAATTGTGCCAGAACACGCTTTGATAGCACACAAGTTGACGCGCCTTAGAGATAAAGAAACATCTTCTGTTTTGTTTAGGAACTTGGCCAGAGAGATTACTCAAATATTGATGGTCGAGGCTACACGTGACCTTTCCACTACACCTGATGAGAGAGAAACTCCTCTTTCTCCGTTTACAGGTGCTACATTGGAACCTAGAATAGGAATAGTGCCTATTCTACGTGCTGGCCTTGGAATGAGTGATGTTGCTCACGAGATGCTTCCCATGGCACGAGTCTTACATGTTGGGCTGTTCAGAGATGAGGAAACACTGGAACCAGTCTATTATTACGACAAATTACCTACTCCGCCAAATGTTGATTTGGCTCTTGTTGTAGATCCTATGTTGGCAACAGGTGGCTCTGCAATTGCAGCTATCAGCCGCCTAAAGGAGACGGGCATCAAAGATATTCGATTTATTGGACTAATAGCAGCACCAGAGGGTGTAGATGCCTTGCGAAGTGCACATCCAGATGTCGCAATATGGTTGGCATCGGTTGATGATAGGCTAAACGAAGTAGGCTACATTCTTCCAGGACTAGGTGATGCGGGTGACCGTATCATGGATACCTGAAAACTTGCAAACAGATTCATTCATTCTTGCGAACTCTTGAGATTGCTACTCCAACTAGAGCGAGCATGGTCAAAGCGATTCCAAACCCTGGTGTTTCTTCGCTATCAAGTGGAGCAACGCCAGCAAGAGTTACCTCTGCCCTATTCCATTTATCATCAGCGCTTGCAGACCCATCTCCATTGACTGAGTTCCCGTGAGTTGTGAAGGTAATGTCTTGAGAATTTTCAGACGGGGCAGTCCATGAAACCTGCCAACTACGTTGATTATTGCCAAACTCCGTGTGTGTTGCTTCACCATTCATTATCTGAGTTGTATTATCTGGGGCACTTAATGTTCCAGCGCTGGCAACGAGATTGAATCCTCCATGGTTTTCGCCAGCGGCAGTAGGGCCTCCGGTGATGGTGATAGTGAGATTTACAATTTCTCCACCGGAATAATTTGATGGGACCCCATCTAGAGTAACTGTTACGGTACTAGTAGTTGCTCCGGAGTGGCAAACACAGCCAGTACTTACTCCCGAAATGCCTGTTGGGTAAGCAGTTGTTGTGGTAATTGTTGAGCCCATTAGTAAAAGCAGTGTCATGATAGCCATTAGCATATTTTTGTAATTCATAATTTTCACCTTGTTCAATTATATTGTGAACAAGCCTTGCAATAATCTGCTCCATAAGAAGGTATGTGGTAGACCTCTTTCTTTCCACAGTGTTTGCACGGATTACCCGTTGGCACCATTTCTCCAGTTTGCCCTCCAGAACTTGTGGCGGGAGCTGCAGTTGTTGCTGGTGCGGGTGCTGCTGCGCCAGCGAGTTGTGCTTCTGCAGCAGCAAGAGAAGGAATTGCTGGCATCCCAGAGGAGCCTTTCTTCCCTCCAGACATTAGCAATACTGCAACACCAATCAGTAGTAGGATGACTACTGCGAAAACAGCGGCAATAACTGGTGTGCTAATGCCTCCGCTTGATGCTGCATCAGTTCCGTCACCGCCATCTCCATCGATACTGGTATTGTCGGTATTGTCATCAGTATTATCGGTGCTATCTCCACCACCTTCTCCTGCCCCAGGGAAGTCTAGTGCATGATGAGGGTCAGTACCGTTTGCAATCTCATCAACATCTGAGTATCCATCATTGTCATCATCATCATCGTTGTCATCTGCAATTCCATCATCGTCATGGTCAGGACAACCTACTAGGTCACCAGTCGATGTGCCTGCATTATTGGGGCAATCATCTCCATTTGTGCCATCGGGATTATCTCCATAGCCATCTCCATCTGAATCATATTGCTGGCTTGCATCTTGTGGCAGGAAGTCAATTTTATCATTGACTCCATCATCATCATTGTCCCTTTGACTATCTCCGCAACCATTCAAATCGACGCTTTCTCCCATATCTGTATCAGGGCAAAGGTCTTGAGAATCGTTTACTCCATCATAATCAGAGTCCCTTTGTTCATCTGAACATCCAATACTGTCAACTGTAGTAAGGTCTGTAGTTCCTGGGCACTGGTCCTGTGCATCGTTCACTCCGTCTTCATCAGTATCTTTCTGACTTGGGCTACAACCATCTGCATCAACTAGATGTCCCTCGTAGCCTGGAGTATTGGGGCAGAGGTCGAAGGAATTTGATACCGCATCAAAATCATCATCACGCTGCTCATAGGCACAACCCCACATATCAACTTCTTCAGCCCCATATGGTGTGTCAGGGCACTGGTCATCATCGTCTTCAACAAAGTCATGATCCATTTCCCATGCAAATCTCTTAACTTCTCTTAGTTCATTTTCATCTGCATATGTATGGTACCATACTTCTTCCCATCCGAATTCATTGACCAGTAATTTTGGATATCGTCCTGCTGTAGCATCATCAATTACAGTAATGGTTTCCCAATCAGTTCGTGTTGGTGAGGCGATTTGCAAGGCCCCTTTACCACTGTCGTACCATGCTGAGTGAATTAGCCCAGCAGAGTCTTCAACTACAGACATGTAAGATACGAGAGTATCACTCCTTTGGTCTAGTATGTGATAGGTGAAGGCAGTCCCATTCCATTCAGCAACTTGTACTGTGCACTCTTGAGGTCCATCACAGATGGTGTCACTCGCGCTGTCGCGCCCGCGGAAGTAATTTATGAGCAATCTTCCATCATCGGTGACATCGGTGTCAAGGCGATAAGTCCCAACAACTCCACTAGTAGTCACATTATGGATGTCCCAGTTTGAACCGTTTTCAATAGCCAGGCGAATCATTTCTGGATTACTGCTGTAGTATGAAACGTGAGCAATATCGTTGACAAAGTCAACGCTAGCAAAGGTCCCATTTACTTGTACAGTTTCTTCAAGCCAATGAGTACCTGATTTTCTGGCCACCTTCAATTCTGAATAAGCACCGGAATTGTCGGTATAGGAGACGATTCTGTTTCCTTGCGAATCAACTGCAACATCTGTGTACCAACCTGTCGAGTTATTCCTAGCAACGATTTCAACATTCCATCCACTGCCGCTATTGGTGGCAATCTTGGCTGCTGTTTCTGTAACTGTTCCAAGATTATCGATGACTGTTTTTGCATGGAATGCTACGCTTTCAGTACCATCAGATGCTATTGCAAGAGATGCGTATCTGCCGGTTTCCCCACCTTGGTCGAGAATTTCCCCTGCTCCCCATGTGCCATCAGAATTCTGCTTTCGATAGACGAGATTACAATCATCAGTCATGTTGCCAATTGCTCTATCACATGAATCTCCGTCATCTGCTAGGCCTCTAAAGTGAACAAGGCGGAGAAGTCCATCATCTCCCTTCGCCACGTCTA
>DASCSU010000088.1:0-6673 GCA_034399495.1 Candidatus Thalassarchaeaceae archaeon | reverse complement strand
TTGGCAGCAATGCATACTGGTTCGGACATCCTGACAATGGATATGGTGATGATTGGAATGAGTCAATGACTCTGCAATCAATCGACCTTCGTAACATGGGTGGTGACTTTGCTTACCTCACCTTCGATTATTTCGCTGAAGCCGATTACTTGTCTGATGCAAGTGGCAATATTGTTGGAGTCAACGATATGGCTAACCTTGAGATTAGCTGGCGTAAGGGTTCTCAAACCTACCAAGGTGTTGTTTACGGCTCTTGGAACGATTATAATGAGAATGGAATGCAAGGAAATCAAAGTTGCGAGGATATCGATGATGACGGTTACTACGATGAAGTTGAATTCATGGGTGACCACACCGATCAGGGCAACTACGTTATTTGGTTCGATAGTGAAGGCATGTTGAAGTCTGTGACTCTTGATTTGACCCACATAGTGCTTCAGAACCGTACTGGTGCATCTAATAGTTGGAGGACAGAGTGTACTTCAATGAGTGGTGCAGAGGTAGATTTGACCTTCCGCTTCCTTTCTAATGGGGACGGAATAAATGGTCAATCCGGATTTGCTGGATTCGCAATGGATAACATTACTGTGCAGGAGTATACATTCACTGCTGACCAGTCATACACAAACTCAGTGACCAATATCGATGCGCGTGAGGAGCGCAATTTGACTATTGGCACTCATAACTTCCAGCAAGGGATTTATCGAATTGATGTGATGAGTGTTTTCGACAATGTTACTGCAGGTAACAACTGGACAAATATGAAGGAAGTAGCTCTTGGTAACAACCTATCACGTGTCATCTTTGAGGTTGCATCAGTCGATGTTACTCTCTATCGTCCAGATGTTCTAGATTGTGTAGAGGATGTGACCTACGATTGTGTTTACCCAATTGATCAAGCGCTGAACCATCAGTTCACAGTACCTTTGAGTAATGGTGTTCTTGCAGGAGATTACAACATATATCTTGACGTAATGGATTCTTCAGGTACGGTAGTATCCTCAACAACTTCTACGAACAGCCCAATTACACTTTCTTCACATGAGAACAGTGAGGCTACTTTCCAACCTTACAGTGGCTGGCAAGACGGTGAAACCTATGGTATGCGCTTCTATGCTATGTTAATTGATGGTACACCATCTGGAAATGAACAAAATTTCACAATTTCATTTGCTGACAGTGTTGATGTAGCGATTCTTTCCAATCCAACTGATCAGAACAGGTTGGAGAGCGTAAAGCAGGATATGCAATCAATGGGGCTAACATACACCCAATTCCGACAGAGTGACTGGGATAATTATCTAGTCAGTGGATGGCTAGACCACTACGAGAAGGTCCTCTTACCATGGCAAACTATTGCTAATGTTCAAGCAAGTGGCTACTATGATGTCCTAAGTGAATCTGGAACTGAAACCATATTGAAGAACTATATGATGGCAGGTGGAACTATTGAAATCCACCTTGGTCCTTATGCAGAGGGATTGGATGACAAACTATTGTTCAACATGGTGATACTCAACCGCGATACATCTGGAAACCAAATTGAGCACAGTGATGTCAATATTGCTGATCCGTATCACCCACTTCTTTCTGATGTCAGCAGTACTGCATGGCTAGGAATGAACAATGGGAATTATGTTGCAAACGCTGGTTTCTCAACTGATAACTCTGGTGTAAATCAACTACCTACTGAATGTGGTGGACTAATTAACTCACAGCTGGGAACATTCCACAGTTTACTCAACCATGATGATGATTCCAGCCTTCACATGCTGGTTACTTGTGGATTTGGTAGTGGCGGATTAATCATCACTACAATCGATGTGGAAAACCCAAGTGTTTCTGAACCATACGGAAGCAGCTCGTCACCATTGCGCAGTAACCTGCTAGGCCACCAAGTGACTCCATATCCAAATGAACTTGGAATTGCAGGAAATGGCTGGGACCTAACAGTAAACGGTAATCCCCCTTCAGAAGCAGATTCATCAGGTGACTACCCAACTCTCTATCTCAAGTCTAACAGTGTTTTAAACCTAGGATTTTCATCCACTTTGTCAGGTCTTGACGCAGATTGGGAAATCAGAGGTGCTACTGATTGGGATCGTAATCAATTCGCACCAAATGTAGATTTTGCACACCGTGCTGATGATTCTCACAATGTTACTTTCTGTTTGATTGACACTAACCCACAGGGCACTGGATGTATTCAGGATGCCTCTTGGGATGTAACTCTCTTCTTACACGACGCAGATGGACATACTAGAATCACTCACTTGACTCTGATTACAAACGATATCATCGCTGACGAATCAGACCCAATTGCAAACGTGACTGTTGAGGAGCACGCACTCTATCCTGAAAGCCTTGAGAATCACGGAACCAAGAGTTCTGGTGGTACTAATTGGTCAGTCTATCTAGTCAAGTTGTCAGCTAGTGGCGATGTGAAGGTCAAGTTCGATGCTTGTGGTTCTGCAGATCCAGACGCAATGAATGGAGAGAGTGGAATTACTACTTACACATGGAAGGTATTCCAAGATTACCCATGGAACAATCCATCTAACGATTATGATGGGCACACCTTCGTGCGCACTGAATCAATGGGCTGTGATTGGACTTACACCTTCCGCAACCAAACCGCTGACCCATCAGGGTTCGCTGAGAATCCAATTCGTGTTGAGTTAGAGGTACAGGACAGAGCAGGTAGAGATTCTGACAAGTTCAAACTTTACTTCGTAGTGGTTCCAGAAGATTGGGGTGACGATGCGCCTGTATGGGAGATTGAAACACCACTCGATGGTTCAACTCA
The DNA here is from genome assembly GCA_034399495.1 of Candidatus Thalassarchaeaceae archaeon. Classification (GTDB taxonomy): domain Archaea; phylum Thermoplasmatota; class Poseidoniia; order Poseidoniales; family Thalassarchaeaceae; genus MGIIb-Q1. Next base: position 3,867 of record DASCSU010000088.1, on the reverse strand, counting down.
GACTGGTGATTATGTCTGGGTTAACGGCTCAGTGATTTCAGGTAGTGAGGGAGATGACGTATCTATTGAAGCAGCACTAGACTCTTCAATCCTGAACGAAACAATCGATGAGAAGGTCAAGCAATTGCATGATAACAAATTTGCTGATGCACGTAATCTAGGGGATGGTTCAGGATTCAGCCTCAAACTGAAGATTGAAGATCTCTACAATGAGAACGGCTCAATCCAAACAATCTATCTGAAGGTTGTTGAGGGTGATGGTCAGACTTGGACCATGTATCAACAGATTGACATCAATTTACCACCAGTTGAATCCAATGTTGACCCTTGTGTTGAAAATCCAACTGCAGAAGGTTGTGACAGTGACACCAGCACCGACACTCAAAGTGGAGGAGACTTTTCTGGTATGCTATTGTACGCTGGAATTGGAGCAGTTGTTCTGCTTGTAATCTTCATACTTTCACTGCTAGTGATACGTTCTCGTAGAGGCGGCACTGAAGATGTAACAGGATTTGCTGGCGTTGATGGCATGGATCCAATGGAGGCTTATGTACAACAGTTGATTGCCCAGGGTTACCCTGAGGAAACAGCTAGACAGTACGCACAACAATACTCCGGACATTTCCAACAGCAGCAATAGCGAGTCTGATGGCAAAGCCGCGCGGCTAATTGCCGCGTAGCCTTTCCACTCCGCTTTGAGATAAAGGAAACGGGTATGCCCTGTTAACTTTTGAATGAAAGATTGCTCGCGTGATTCATGGATGAAGCGGAAGGATACAAAGTAGCCGACCTCAATCTTGCTGACGAAGGGTCGCTAAGAGTCGATTGGGCTCGTAGTAGAATGCCTGTACTAGCATTACTTAGAAAGAAAGCTGAGGCTGAGCAGCCACTTGCAGGAATGACTGTAGCTGGTTGTCTTCATGTTACAAAAGAGACAGCAGTCCTCATCGAAACTATTGCAGCGGCTGGTGCTAAAGTATCGTGGTCAGGATGCAATCCTCTTTCCACTCAAGACGATGTTGCTGCTTGGTTGGCTCGTGAGGGCTACGGAATCTATGCATGGCATGGTCAGTCAGTCGAGGATTTCTATTGGTGTATAGATAAAACCGTGGACGCAGAGCCAACTTTGACACTAGATGATGGTGCAGACTTAATTTTCCGTGTTCACGATGCCCGTTCTGATGCATTAGAGGGTGTAATAGGGGGCACTGAAGAGACTACTACTGGGGTCCACAGGCTTCGTGCCATGGGTGCAGCAGGTAAACTGAGATATCCAGTGATAGCAGTCAACGATGCAATTACAAAGTGGGATTTTGATAATGTTCATGGTACTGGACAATCAACATTAGATGGAATATTACGAGCAACTTCAGTACTTCTTGCTGGAAAGACCTTCGTTGTGGCAGGATATGGTCACTGTGGAAAGGGCTTGGCTAACAGGGCTCGAGGAATGGGCTCAAATGTGGTAATCACAGAGGTTGATCCTTTGGCTGCCCTCAAGGCACACATGGATGGCTTCCGAGTAATGACAATGGATGAGGCTGCATCTATTGGTGATATATTCTGTACTGCAACTGGAATGGTCGATGTCATTGTTGGTCGCCATTTCTCATCAATGAAGGAAGGCGCAATCATTTGTAACACCGGACATTATGATTGTGAAATTAATATTCCAGACCTAGAATCTTTAGCTGATTCAGTTCGCTCAATCCGCACTGATAATGAGGAGTTCACACTATCAAATGGCCGCAGAATCCACCTTCTTGCTAGGGGCAGATTAGTCAATCTAGCTGCCGCAGAGGGTCATCCATCAGAAGTAATGGATATGTCTTTTGCCAATCAATTCCTTTCACTATGCAGACTGGCAAAAGAGGGTTCTACTTACGAGAATCAAGTTTATGATATTACTCTAGAACAGGATTCAGAATTAGCAGCCTTGAAACTAGCTGCCGAGGGTAGGTCGATTGATACCCTCACTCCTGAGCAGAAAGCGTACCACGAAGATTACTCTCACGGCACGTGATACTCAAACTCTGTTGATATGCTTCATACCTTCTCTTTTTGAGAGGTTTGATAGCAATTCATTATGTTCTTCAATAAAATTTGAAACCACTTCAGGTTTAGTTTTTGAGTATTCTCTCAAAGCCCAACCTATTGCTTTCCGAATGAAGAATTCTTTTTCATGTGCGCATTGAAGGCAATAGTCTAACAATTTTTCTTGGTCTGTATTTTGTTTGTGGCGATTGTGGGCTAGAATAGCGCTTCTTCTAATCCAAAGGTCATCATCTTCAATCCATTTATCTAAGATTGAATTCATTTCAGTGCGGTGGTTTTCTAGTAATTTACCTACTAAATTTTGTGAAATAGAATCGATATAATCCCACCATTGCCCTTCTCTAATCATTTTTTCATACAAGGGAAGTGCATCTAATGTGATAAATTGCTTCCATTTTCTGGCAAGTTTAATTGAAATATGCTTTTCCTCACGATGAGATAAAGACCAAATTTTTGTTATCATGTCATTATATTCATTTTGAGTTGTGATGGGGAATAATTTCTTTGCATCACTAACAATTTCATTTATTGCAGGTGATCTTACACCATAGAATGGCATTTCAGTTTTCATGTAGGCTTGCATGTGGATAGCATCTTCAGGATTTGCATTTTCTGCTAATTTACTGCTAATAAACTCAGTAATATCTGAAGTTTCCATATAATCTACCATGAGCTAATATTATTCTTCTTCAACTAGGATTAGGTCAACTGTTGTCATATCAGGGATTTTTGGTTTCCAGTTTTTCGGCAAAGGTTCTCCAGAATCAACCACTATCTGTAATCTTTCTTGGAACGCAGTGGTGCGGTACTTGAGTAGTGATTGGTATAGTTTTAGAGGTCGCCATTTTTCAGGGAAACAAACTTTTCCTGAAGTCATCTCAACATCAGTAGCGCGAATTACATTGTAAGCGGGCCTATTGAGTCGCATTGTAAGTGATTTTGACCATTTAACTCCTAGAAGAACAGTTGCAACAACAAGTAGGAAACCAGTTATCATGGGTAGCCAAATTGAGCCAGAGAACTCAAGTGTATTCCAAAGCATTACCTCAATCATCACAATTGGCCCTGCTAACATGAGAAAGGTCAACTGCTCAGATGCAGGTTTTCTCCTTCGCTGTAATTCTATGTCTTTCCAGCCAGGGTGGTCTTTTTCCCAAGGCCTGAAAATCAAGGTTTTTTCTCTATCTGCCGCTTTTTTCACTGTCCCATGAAGCCGGGCAATACGCATTAATTGCGAGTGTGCCATTGCATCCATTCCCTCCATCCAAAGTTGATTCAAGCGTTCAGCAGCGATGCCATACTGCCCTAAATCAGCTAGGATAGCCACTTGTTCAATCAGTGGTTCGGGGTCAGTAGGAGATACTTCACGTCTTTGTTGCCACCAAGAGAGAGCCTCTTCAAGCATCCCAAGTTCTTCTACAAGGATTTGACCCCCTCTCCACCATGCTCTGCGGTTTTCAGGATCATATTCCACAACCTTACGACAAGCGCGTAAGCATCTAGAGGCTTCACGTAGAGTAGGCATTCCCTGAGCAGGCAACTCAAGATTTGCTCGCATCCACCATGCTTCAGAATGGTCAGGTTCAGCAGCAATTATGTCATCAGAAAGGCGACACATTTCATCTCTATCACCATCATCTTGAGCATCGATGGCCTGTAGCCACAGGTCTTCAACATCAATTGGCATACCCTCGCGAGTAGGCTTAGGTTCTCAATCCCACCGGCCAGCGATTTTGAAATTAATAGCCTCTAATTTGATTGGAACTCTTGATGAAGGATGACACCACGTCAAGGTAAGGGGAGAGTATGCCG
>DASCSU010000087.1:0-6702 GCA_034399495.1 Candidatus Thalassarchaeaceae archaeon | reverse complement strand
CCTTCATCATCTACCTCAAGTGCCTTGATTGCACCCATAAGTGCAACATTGATTGCCCCCGTAGTCCCTAAACCAGAACCCACTGGGACCTCACAGGTGTAAGATACTGAGAGAATACCATCATCATCTACCTCAAGAGTTGCAGTAGCGTATTTATTGATGGCTAAATTAACAACCTCTCCACCCATATCATGAGTATATGGGGCAACATCAGTCCACCCTCCTGCGAAGTCAAGTCTGACTGGAGCACGAGCAACGACCTTGCGAGCCACACCCCATCGGATACGCCTTCACCCATCAACCCTCGGACGGCTATTTCGACAAGTCTGTAAACGCATCATCAATGAGTTGTTGCCCTCTTTCCATTATCATAGAGCGCCACTTGTCAGATGAGGGATTAAAAATCTCAACCAATTTTCTTCGCTCTGGTGCATTCAACTTTTTTCTCTCCTCAATGCTTGACCAATGTGTCATCCGATTCTCAGCCCTGAGTGCTTGAAGCACCTTTACTGGCTTGACTGTCCCAAACTCCTGTATGATAGATGTCCATTCAATTTCAGGCCAGCGAGCCATCACCCCCTCCAGCATACCACCACGAATATCGTAAGCAACTTTTGAATCAGGCCCAATCGATTGAATGCCACCCCCATAATGTGCCGATAAACGAGTAATCTCTTCAGGTGAATCATCACCTATGACAAACAATGAATCTACTCCAAATGGGCCTAGCCCAGTATGGAAGTCAAGCCATGTCACCTGTTTCACATCTGGAAGATTTTTCTCAAGATGTTCTATCCATAGTCTCGGCCCCTCATATAGCATAGAACCGCCGTACTGCAATGCCTTTGGCCTTTCGTACTGACCCTCTGCAATGGTCTGTTTCGCCACATTAAAACCCATACGAAGAATTGTCCACGCTGCCTTAATTGAGAAAAAGTCAAACAATGAGTTATGCGTTCTAGGATTGAGTAATTTATCCAATTCGTGATATCTTTCAGGCTCCCCTACATAGGCATCACTAGGTAGCAAGAAATTGCGGTTCAAGTCTGCGTTATTCTCGTTCACTCGCCTCAACCAAGCAAAACCATAGGGATTGATTGCGTGGGCAATCATAAGTCCGGTGTCATCTGAAATCTTCAACTCACCCTCCGCACACCTTTCAAGCAGTCGAACTTGGACTGCGCTGCCCGGAAAACCCTCTACACCATGAATGCCACTTGTATGAATTAGGAGGCGTTTTGGATCACTAGGCCCAATGTATGCAACATCAATTGAAAGTCTCTCTTCTGAAGGACCTAACACAGACAAGGTTAGTGTTGTTAATTCGGCATTTGCCTTTTCACAAGCATCAAGAAAGCGTTGTCGCGCTATGATATAATCTGGAGAGAAATAGCGCCACAAATCTGCTACTAAAACCATTTTTCAGCCTCACTTGAAGCGGAAAGTGAGAATCTTCTTTGCCCCTACTGTAACATCCCATCCTCTGTCACTAATGTCTACAGATTTACCAGCATTCTCAAGCATATCACATACATTGCACTCGAATAGTGGAAGGTCCGTCTCAATTCTACCTTCCCAATCATGTTTGGTAGGGTTGTGTACCCTAATTACCGTGCCTTCACCATCTTCTGCGGGTTTACAAGCTGACAGTAGCGGTCTTGGACCATCTCCCACAAATCTAACTGGGGCAGCAGAACGACCACGTATCCCCTTAGCGTTTGGCTGATCGAAAAAGCCGTTCAACTGAGGCTTAGGTAGTGCTGGTAAGAGACTGGCTTGAGAAGCAAATGACTCTGCCTTCTCATGCACTCCAGCTTGGGCCCATAATCCCTCGAATGGCAAAATACCCCATTTCATCGATGACTGCCCTAAACACTGAGCACCGGGCGCTGGATAACAAGGTCCAGCTCTATTTCTTCTACTAGCAAAACCATCTCGGGAAAGCCAACCAGTAGCCCTAAGCATAGTCACACGGATATCCAAGCCATCGGAGCCATCGGTCTGTGCTGTTTCATACTCATTTGAACCGGGCACTAAGACTGCAAGACCACCAAGTCGGTCTTGTAGAGCCACAAACTGACTGAAATGTTGGGTTGGCACATGTGGCTGCTCCCACTCCTCATCATGAGGCCAACTAGTTGGGTGTGAAAGTACATCGTAAGCACCGCCAGACCAGACTTTCTTTGGAGTTAATCCAGTGGGCAAGCAGAGTCGAAGTCTGTGATCTTCACAGGTATTGTTCATCCAAGTTTCAACTTCAATCACCTTAGAGCCAGAGCGAAGTGTGACATAGTGGTCAACTGTGACCCAATCCTCTTCGGAGGAACGCTTCTGAGTTGAGTCATCAAATCTCACAGGCAATGCCCAATGGACTTGGACGTGAACGGTTGTCAACCACGGAGTTTCCATCAACAGTGTGATGTTTACATCCCTTTGATCTGAAGAATCTAAATCGCATATTCTACGGTCAAGGGGTTGAACTCGATTCTGCATCTTATCTCCCCTTCCACTTCCAACCTCGCAAGGATGCCCCCCTGCAGACCAGTCATAAGAATCACCAGCATCTTCTGAATCTTCGAGCCTTCCCACACCAGAGTAAGTCCTCTTCGTTGAAGCATCAACAACATCCCAACGGCCATCCTGTCGGAACTGAATCCTCACAAGGCCATTGTCAACCCAGTCAGTACGCCCTTGGCGGCCACCTGTTTTTACGGGCTTGCCAGGTAAATTCTGAGAATTGTTACCGGGTAACAAATGAGCAACATGAATACCGGGCGGCAGATTGTGAACCAGTACCGCGCCCTGTGCTTTGGGCAACTCGACATTTATTGCTCGGTCAGCGTGAACGTGAAGACCAAACATTGGTTCAGTTAGTGCAACCATTGTGTTAATCAAACAACCATCAGCCGGCTTTGACAACTCAATTTTAAGCGGCGTGTTTGGCTCCATGAAGCAGCGATACGCTGGTAATGGAATATCAATTGGCAAAGTGCCAGACCATGCAACAGGAAGTGGGTTATGCAATAAAATTGGAACTGCATCCCTGTCAACATGATGTAGATTGAAAGCACCGCGCAAGTCATCATTAGCATCTTCCACAAGCATCAATGAAATTTCTTGTGCGTGTTTCAGCAATACCTCATCATCATCATGAACTGCATCAACAGAACATCCACAAATGTCATCATGAGGGTGAGCCCTCAATACCTCTCTCCAAGCTAGGTTGAGTCTCTCCTGTCGATTACGGCCGCCAAAAGCACGAGCAGTTGCACTCAGTGGTTCTACCCTATCTCCCAACATACGCATAGTCTGGTCATTTAGCCTCTTGAGGTACATTCTAGCACTGAATACACCTGACAAGATATTACGATCCCAACCATCGTGAAGTTCCCCTTGGTAATGGTGCATCTTCTTGCGGCCAATCCAAGATTTAATGTCATCAACATATTCCTTGAATGAGGAATGCTTGAATTGAATTTTCTTGCCGAAGTTTTCGTTGGCTGCAGTTATCAGTTTGGGTAGTGTTAATTGTGGCGCAGTATGGTCGCTTCCTTGGCCAAACAAAAGATGCTCAGGGCGCCAATTGTACGTCTTACGGTGCATATCAAGAAGCCTGTCCATCTTTGCCATTGCAGTATCGATATTGATGTTCTCTGAACTCTTTTTATCGAGCGGCCTATCTTCAAAACCCCAGGCCATCAAGTTGGGATAATCAGGCACCTGCTTGATGGCAAGAACTTCTGTCTCGCCATCTGCTGCAGTCCAATAGAATACACCTTTTGCTTCTTCGGCTACCCAAGGCCCTGCACCTCTTGTGAATATGAATGAGTCAAGGCCGCAACCTTGCAAAATTGCTGGTAGTTGACCTACATGTCCAAATGGGTCTGGAACATAACCTGTGTGTGAACGACCGCCGAAAGAATTTGCAACTCTGTTACCAGCAATGAGATTTCGTACAAGACCCTCTCCTCCGACAATGTACTCATCGGGAAGCACATACCACGGGCCAATAGATAGTCTGCCTGACTCTACAAGAGAGATAAGCCTCTCACGGTTCTCCGGTCTGACATCTAGATAATCTTCAATGACCACAGTCTGACCATCTAACTCGAAAGAGGGGAAGGATTCTGGGTTCGCCTCCATCAAATCGAGAAGATCATCAACCATCTCAATTAACTTGTAACGGTATTGCTGGAATGTTAGATACCACGCTCTGTCCCAGTGAGTATGAGGTACAATGTGCCCTACAAGTTTAGAATCACCCATCTCACTAGCCGCCTCAAGTTGAGGTGTACTCTCAACGGGCTCAGGTGGAGGAGCTACTGGGTCTCGTAATGGCTTTCGAAGTGGAGATAATTCACCAATTTCAACGACTTCCACCTCAACTTCATCACGTGGGTCGGCATCATGTGCTTCGACAAGTGGTGACTCGGTTTCTTCTGCTATTTGTTCTTCTTCGGACTCTTCCTCGGAATCATCTACAGGAGCATCCTCCTGTTCAAAATCATCATCTTGAACATCCTCATCATCACCACTAGACTCCATGTCAGGAGTATCTAGAGATTCTTCAGAATCTGAATCTTCGGTAGTAGGTGGGCCACTTGGAGGACCTGATGGAGGACCTGCGGGTGGTGGGCCACTTGGAGCTGGAGGGGGACCCGTTGGCGCAGAAGGTGGACCGCCGGATGTTGCCCCCATCATAGCTAGAGCATCACCCATCTTGATTCCAACTAAATCTTCGTCATCTTCATCGTCATCGGAATCTGCCTCTTCTTCAGATTCATCAGCGTCCCCATCTTCTTCGGGCTCCATTTCGACTGATTCTTCACCATCAGCGCCATCTTCGATAAAATCATCATCTGATGGCTCAACTCCATCAATCTCTTCAATTTCTGAATCATCTGGACCGGTAGGTGGGCCACTAGGGGGCATTGATGGGGTGGAATCTCCTCTTGGAGGGCCTCTAGAAATAGCGCTAGGTGGACCTCGCATAGTCGGCTTTGCACTACTCGGGGGGGCGTCACCTGGACCTCTTGGTGGGCCGCTTGATGAACGTCCGGGGGGACCTCGGGGAGGACCACTAGGGGACTTCCCAGGGGGGCCACGAGGTGGGCCGCCGGGCCCGTCCTTCTTGACTCGCCTCTTCCGCGCCATGCACACCGTTTCACCGGTCCGCCGATCAATTCTATTGAGGCAAAGATAGAAAATCAAGGGCCAAGCAATTGTTCAACCGAATTGTGTAAACCCTCTGCTAAGGTTTTAATTGCCCCAAAATGGCCAAAATCATCTACTAATTCGGCTAGTTTAACCGCCGATTCATCAGATGGTTCGCGGTAAGTTAGTGCGCTCCTCAAAGTCTCTGCTAAAGCCTCGTGTGGCAGACCATGAAATATGCAGAGATGAAGTGGCCCTAATATACGATCATACAATCCTAATTTTCGAATAGGGTCACGGGCATTACGCTCAATTGGATCTCTAATTGTGGCGTCTTGATACTTGGCTAGTGCTCTTTCACACCAACCCCGTTGTTCGTCAATATCAAATCCATATTCTGCTACCAGCGCAGCAGATGATTCCTCGCCTACTTGCCGTGCCAAATTAGCAATTTCAGAATCATTGGCAGCATCTGCCAACCAGGTGTAACCTTGTTCTGCGCCCAAATAACATACTGCTGCATTGATTGCATTGTACGTGTACAATTTACGTGTCAACTCTACTGCAAAATTAGGCCTAGCATCAAAACCAGTAATTTGACCTAGCAAATCGGGATCCATCAAAGCATCTCCATCAAGAGGAAGTACCCAGTGATCTTGTACCTGGACAACTAGAGGGCCTAGTTTTGCAACCTGCTCTTCAGTAGGCTCTATACAAGAGCGAAGTACCTGTGCTTGAGCAATCCCCAAGTCATCTAATTGGAATATATCAGAAACTAAAGCAGCAGGCTTAGGATGATTCTCACAGAGTATGATATCAATAGGGCCTCGCTGTAATCTCTCTGAAACTGCATCATTTACTGATTCAGCCCATTCAGCAAGATTATCGCCTCCAATTGAAGTCATTAGTAAATCAGCGCAATTGATGGCCTCTGCTACTTTTGTACTATCATTGGCAGGTAATGCAGATACTGGACCGATTGAATCGACTACCCCTGTCCTGAGATTTACGACTGGGTAAATGGATTCGTCTAGTAAACCTACAACATCCTCTGACACATCAACAAAACTGATTCTCCAACCAGCCTTGAATAAGAGATGTGCTAGAAAACCACGGCCCACCTTACCCGCACCAAATATTACCGCTGAGGGCTGTTGAGCTAACTTAGCCACACCTAGCACACTAACCTCTTGCCCCGCCCTTAAAGTTGCATTTCGTGACTCGACTAATTGGGGATTTAGTGCTAATCCCCCACCAATCAACATTTCACCAGATGGAAAATGACTCCGAATCTCCTTGATTGGGATATTCAATTCTTGAATCGCCATCTTTGCATCTTCTGACAAATCAACTTTGGAAATATCCTCTGATAAAGTAAGGCCACCTGTAGATGTGGCATTGTAGCAGAGAGGTGGCAACCGCCCGAGTGCTGGCAACCAACTCAATTTCTCCTGTGGCTCACCACCCACTAAACCAACATGTTCGCTGGTGTTGGCAAGATTGAATACGTCTCCTCTTCTAGCTGAGAGCCCTAGCACCCCGGCAGAA
>DASCSU010000086.1:0-6718 GCA_034399495.1 Candidatus Thalassarchaeaceae archaeon | reverse complement strand
TCACACAGCAATTTTCCCTGATACTAATATTTACTTGAAAGGTGGTGAATCGGCTAGAATTTACCTACGAGTTAGGGCGCCATCCGTATACCAAGCAAATCATGATGAGAATGCTTACATTACGATATCAGCAGTTTCACACAAAGATCCAGCTATACGTTCAGATAGGTTGACTCTTACAATGATGGATGTTGTTCATGGAATACAACTAGACACCACTCACATGCAATCTGATGTCGAACAAGGCCAAACAGCAATATTTTCGATTACGATAACTAATACAGGAAATGTGTTCGATACCTTTGCATTCTATGACCCCAACACCATTGAGGGGCAACAAGAGTGGTTATTGCCATTTGGTTGGTCAATTGTATTCCCATTACAAGTATCACTTGATCCAGATCAATCAGTTACTAAGAATTTGGAAATTAATATTCCGACAACCCAAGAACCTGGTACTTTCGCCCTCTTTTTGAAAGGCTGGTCAATGGGTGAGCCACGTAAATCTGTAGCATCTGGTTCTATGGATGTGTTAGAATTGTATGTGAATGTAAGCATACGTTCTACAGGAAATATTGTATTTGAGATATATGATACGTCAGAGTATGTGCTACCAGGTGAATGTGCAGAGTATGACATAGATGTCATCAAACATTTCCAGCCAGGTTGGATTATTTTCACTACACCGGGTGCACCAGAGGCACGCCCATCAGAAATCCCAGAACACATCTGGAGGGAGGAGCATTGGACCTTAGATGTTGATTTCAGTAACGCACCAGGTGGAAATAGCCAGGGTCTGAATGTTCCCCGGCACTGGTCCACTATTGATTACCCATACACTGTTACTGCAATTGTCTGTGCACCAGATAATGCCGATGCAGGACTTGGCCCAGCACTGACTATTAAGGCACATTTGGAAGGTGCTAGCCGTGTATCAGATTCAGTTATTCTTTCTACAAATGTAATCCATGTTTATGATTTGGATACTGAAGTAATTGATTATACAGCGCCGTACCTATATTCAGTCGACCCATCAGAAGAATTGGAAGTACCAATAGTCACTACTAACCTTGGTAATGGGGCTGATCGTTATGATGTTAGAATAGCTAGAATCACAGATTTGTCTACTGGTTCAGAGGTATTATGGGATGTTGATATTCCTCGTGGTATTCTTTCAGAATTAGGAAGGGGTGAACACCAGAACATAACAGTAACAGTCAATGTTCCTTTGATGGTTACAGCGGGTGAATATGAGATAGTTCTTGATATATTCAGTGAGGAATCATATCCAGATGACGCTGGACGCCCAACAAGATTGCGTGACTCAATTACATTATCAATTACAGTCAACGAGTTCCACGATATGCAATTATGGCTTGATCCATTTGTTGAGTCTGATGTCAAGACAACAGCTCCAGGCAGAACAATCCGTTTCAATCTGAATGCTACAAATAATGGAAATGTCCCTGACAGAGCAACCTTGCATAATCACACACTAGTGTTGTCGTCAGGATTGTGGGATGAAGATCCAGGTATGGGTCATTTGGATAAGTGGCAGATATCTTGGGCTATCATGGATGGTCTATATGAGGTGCCATGCAGACAATTAGCAGTAGGCGAAGATTCCCCTGCAAATGAGTGCGTCCGCCACGCAGATGGCACATGGATTCTACCAGAAATGGCCCCATATGACACAATTCCAATTGTAGCATTGGTTAATATCAGTACAGAAGCAGCACTTGGTAACCAAGAACTTGGTCTCAAAGTACGCTCCTTCTTTGGTAACATGATGGAAAACGGTGACCACGATGACAGCGAATCTTGGGAGGGCGATTTACTAGATACTAACGAGTTAATCGTCAATATCAGACTACGAGCCCCCAATCTAAGATTCGATGATGTAATTGCAGATACATCATCGGGATCCGTTGGCGAAATGCTTCCAATAACTGTTAAAATTGTTAACGATGGTAACGTCCACGCAATTGACATCCACATTATCGTGTGTCAAGACCAAGATATGGAAGATGTCCGAAAGAATGGTTGTGAGGAAGAAAATGTGGCATATCGTCAAGTAATTGGTGCAATGATGCCTCCAGACGCAGCAGATAGAGTAGATCCTGCAGAGATTGTGTTACTATATCCAGTCAAAGCAGGAAGTCATGATATTGTGATTGTAATTGATCCAGATAACATGATTGTTGAATCTAGTGAGCGTGATAACATGTTTGAGATAGAAGGCGGTTTGAAATCTAGTAACGGCTGGATAGATCAAGCAACAGAGACTCTCGGTGCTTGGAGCGTCCCAGCAATCATTATCTTGCTAACACTCTCATTGATTGCTGTTGCAGGATTAGTAATGTATGGCCGCAGAAAGGAAGCTTTGGCCAAAGTTGCAGAGCAAAGTAGTTTAATCTCAGTTGATGATTTATTCTGAAATTGATGGTTTAGAATAGGCACCTTAGCCCTATAGGGGCGGGTGACCCTATTTTGCTCTCCGATTTAGTCCCGTAGACCGTTTGTCTTTCAAAGTAATAGCAGTTGGTCATCTATATGGGAGGGGTTGCCGATAGTATTTCAGCACCTTCAAGGTGGCCTCGTAGGTTACTCATAGTGGCTGTAATTTCACTAATGATTGGATTAGTTGGATTATTGAAAACACTACCCGAAATAGATGAGGCCCTTCGCCCAGATCATCTCAACAAGGAAGTAATAGAACCAAGGGAATCAATAGAAGTTAACTTAACTGGTTTGAGGACGTATTCATTTTTCCAGAATCTTACCGATTCTGATGAAATAGATGGTTCAATTACAATTATTTTAGATAATAAAGAAGTTGACCTCAAAGAGCCATCACTAATCTCTGGAGTGGGTGTGATGGAATTTGACAATGGCGTTGTATTCAAACCAATGGGATGGATTCAACCTAATGAAAATAGTAGGGTGGAAATAACATCTGAATCCAATCTCACAATTTACTTAGTTGATCAAAACGAAGTAAGTGAAGTGGCTTTTACAGAGCCAACTATTCTGGCTTCGTGCTTGTCATTATTATTGGGTGGTTGTCTTTTGCCGGTAGCATTCGTCCTATTTTTGATTAGGAAGAAAGGAAGTGGGCCTAAATCAAATGTTACATTACGTACAGCAGATGGGAGAGAAGTGAAACTTTCAGTAGATGCCTCAACTAGTGGTGGTGCTGTTTTGACAACAGATCAAATTTACACAATTACACAGTTACAAGAAAGAGCAGGCCCAGATGGAAAAATAACTTTAGATTTCAAAATGGTACCAAATCAAAGTAAACAACAAACTCCCCCACCATTTGCAGATCGTCCTGATTTGGACAATTTAATAGAAAAACAAGAGGTTTCAATTAAAGAAATTAGCACATCATCTAAATTTGAAGCAGAGGAAAACAACGTCGACAAATCAAATTGGAAGGATTGGGATGAAGGTTAATTCAATCATCCAATTTCTTGCCAACATCTCTGGCTGCTGGTATTGATCCTTCGGGCATAAAGAACAGGTCAGGCACCGGTTCAGGAAATGTTTCATCCCAAAAACGCTGTGAACGCGCCCATATTTCCTGCTTAGATGACCAAGCAAGCCACTCATCAATCCAAGCACAAGTTTGTTGCACTTCTTTGTCATCCTTAGATTGCTCCCTAAGAATTTTATTTAACATGCCAATAATTACAGAATTTGCTGGTATCAGAGCATAAGTACCAAACGGATTTCTTTCAGTATCAACAGTTCTCTGTTCTTTCCATAATGCCAAGAATTGGTCATAGATATATCCAATCGCTAGAACTGTGATTAACACACAAGATGCAATAAGACCTAACCCGAAATATGTCATTGGTACACCAATCATTTGTGTATTTGAGTTAAACCTCCAAGACACATATGGCCATATTAGAAGAGTTAGTGTTGTACACCAAAACACCATTGAAATAAGAGTCTGAGATTGCTGCAATCTCCAATATTGCCTCATGAACCACTTTCTTTGCATTACCCCGACCTCACACATCTACTCTTTGACGCTTGCGCGTTCCGGTCTTTTCTCTAGCACATTTAGAGGCACACTTCAATTCGCGGTACTCAAGAGTGTGACCCTACTGGGGAGGTTAGGTGCGGGCATGTCAACAGTACGTGCAGTGTTGGTTGGATTGGGGCATAGAACTGCATGTTATGCATCATATGCAAACCATCATCCTGAAGAAATGGAAATAGTTGGATTAGTTGATCCAGATTCCATTCGTCTTTCTATTTTCGCAGAAAAGTGGCAGATTCCAGATGAATATTGTTTTAGCAGTGTCGAAGAATTAGTTTCCCAACCAAAGATTGGAGACATTGCAATTAATGGTACAATGGATGGAGTACATGTTCAAACAACTATTCCATTAGTAGAATCAGGATATCACGTATTATTGGAAAAACCAATAGCATCTACTTCTGAAGAATTACATCAGTTGAATGATGCCGTAAAACAAGCAGGTGTGAAGGTTGTGATTTGTCATGTGTTGCGGTATGCTCCATTTTATAGTGCTATAAAGCAGAAGTTAATAGATGGTGAAATTGGTAATATCATCCACATTCATTCTACTGAGAACGTATCGTACCACCATACTGCTGTTGCTTTTATCAGAGGCAAATGGAACCGCAGAGAAGTCAATCCCATTATGCTGGCAAAATGTTGCCATGATCTAGATTTACTATGTTGGTACAAAAGCGGCATAGGTCCACGCAAAGTTTCATCAATGGGTGGTTTACATTTTTTTACTCCTGAAAATGCACCAGAAAATAGTGGAGAAAATTGTTTTGATTGTGTAATAGAAAGAAATTGTGAGTATTCAGCGCGCCGTCATTATGTGGATAATGAAAAATGGTCATTTTATGCTTTAGCAGGCCAAGCAAATTACGAGCGAGGTGAACCATACAACGATGAGGATGCTATTGAACACATTTCAAACAACGAATACAGTCGTTGTGTTTGGAAGTGTGATAACGATGTTGCTGATCGCCAATCTGTGATGGTTGAATTTTCAGATGGGACAATCGCCACTCATGATTTGGTTACTAATACTGCAAGAGCTACAAGAATGATTCAGATTGTTGGCACCAAAGGCGAAATTTCAGGCGATATGGTTAGCGGATTATTTACTATTAGAAAAGCCAATGCAACTAGTGGTGGAGATTTCCAAGAAGAGATAGTTGATTCAGGAGTGGCAGAAGATCTTCATGGCGGAGGTGATTTACTATTAGTCAAGGATTTCTTAAGTGTTGTCAGGGGTGAAGAGCCATCAGCATCAACTACAACATTAGCAGATTCAATTAATAGCCATTTAATTGCATATGCTGCTGATTATTCAATGCAAGAATCCAATATATTCGTGTTTGATGAAATGTGAATACTTACTAGGGGTGGGTTTTTACTAGGCGAGCCATTACACAACCTTGAGTTGGGTAGTGTGGTCGACTTTGAGACGGCAATGACGATACTTGAAAACAAAGCCCGTCGTAAAATATTAGAGATGTTAGTAAGGGAACCACATTATCCTTTACAGTTATCACAACATCTTGAAATTAGTCAACAAGCGGTGATGAAACATCTCAAAGTTCTCGAAGAAGCAGGTTTTGTTGAATCAGAGCAAGTGAAGAGTGACAAAGGCGGACCCCCAAAGAAGATTTTTTCAGTGAAGCAATCATTCAGCTTGAGGCTAGATTTAGGTCCCGACCTTTTCCGCTCAGATCATCGTAAATTACCACCTGGTGGCCCAGTGAGACTTAGTTCGAAACTCCCCTCGGGGGCAGTTGACATCGCAGAGAAAATTGGTGGGAGAAGAAAAGTTTCATTGTCAGAAGCAGCACATTTACTAACCCAATTAAATGAGACATTAGAGCAATTAGACGCTCAAAGAGATGCCCTAATAGCTTTACATCAACAAGTAATGAGTAGGGTATCAAACACAGTTGAAGAGAACTTCATTGAATACGAAGAGAGAAATTTAGTACACACATTACTCGAACGACCTCAGCGCCCATTAGATTTGGATGCTTGGAGTGAAACACTTCGATTAGAAGTACCTCGTGCAGAAGAAATCATCAATGAAGTAAGGGAGAGAATGATGTATGAAATAGCGGAGTCAGATGGCCGCGTACTTATTTCTAGCAAGAATCATCCATTACCTTGGTGGGCAGCATTAGGAAGTGAGGATTAAATCAATCCCATTTCAGATAATTTTTCAGGCAAATATGTGTCAGTAACGAAATCCAATCCATACTTTGCTAACGACTGTTGCTCAGCCTTTTTACCTAAATCTAACATCATATTGATTTGATTTTGCCACCAACCATCTGCAAATCGAGGGTCAGTTAATTCTGCTTTCAATGCTTCAACATCCTTACTTGAAAGATCATCAGCAGGTAAGTCGTATGCAAGTATATCATCAGCAGTTATGCCCATGTAAGTTGCAGATGGGGTGGCTAGATATTCTGAAATATGTGCTGTTTTAATTGCGCCGTAAGCAATACTCGCGAAGATGCGGAATGACCATGGGTCACCATCAAGGAACACAACTATTGGCAAATTCCATTCTTCATTCATTCTTTTGAGCATGCGTCTTGTTGAGCGTGCTGGTTGCCCTTTTAGGTGAAGTAGCCCAGCGCGATAATTTTCATCAAAACCATTTTCCACCAACCTATCAAACATACCACC
>DASCSU010000085.1:0-6767 GCA_034399495.1 Candidatus Thalassarchaeaceae archaeon | reverse complement strand
GAATGATGCCCAGAGTCCAAGACCGGAGACGGTCCCCATTAACGGCCCATATGTTCGTTCAATGTAGATGTAGTCGCCTCCCGAAATGGGCATCGCAGTAGATAATTCAGCCTTAGACAACAGACCTGGTAGAACGACCATCGCAGCTACAAAGTATGCAGCCCAAATTCCAGGCCCCCCTAAATCGAGCATGGCAAGTGCTGGAAGTACGAACAGGCCAGAACCTAGCATAGCAGAGAGAGATATAATGACGACCGACCAAATTCCTAGCCTGCGTTCAAGGGTTTCAGAAATGAATTCCACTTCTCTGTAAACAAAGTCGATAACTTTCTTAGGTCTGCCAGAGGTCATGCTTGCTCGAGTAGCAGGCTCTTTTAGAGCCTGTGTATTTATCTGATGAATTTCTGTACGTTTCTGCACGCCGTAATGGTGATGGTTTGCCTATGGTGCGGTTAATCCATGGCGGGGGGTGAATCTGATTCTGACAATGAAGATGTTTCTTCAGATGATTTATCAGAAGTTGTTGAAGTAATCACTGCAACTCAATCCAAGCCGTTATTTGTGACTTGGCAGGTATGGCAACCAATACCTCTAGCCTTGTTAGCGGCACTTCTAGCTAAGTTTTTTTGGATTGATTCAGTTGCTCCACTTGTAGGCTTGTCATCTCAATGGTGGATAGATAATGGTGTGTTATTGTTCAGCGGAGTAATTTTTGCCATATTTCTCTTAGTTTGCTCATTCTATTGGTATGAAGAATGGTCTAGTAGATTTGAATTTACAATCGCTAGTATGTTGACAACTGCAGTTTCTATTTTGTTGGTATTGGGTGGAAAAATAATTTGTTGGCCTTTCTTGATTGCTTCTTGGGTTCTAATCACAGTTGGTTGGGGGCGCTATAACCTCTCACCTAGAAGAACAGGCATTTGGCTTGCAATAGGTGGTTCAGTAGTCCTAATACTTGGTGGAATAATTGCTCATGTATTGATATGAAAAATCATTCAGATTCATCATTTGACCAAGCGTGTGAAGGTAGAGAGGTGTACCAAGACAAGCCACTTTTTTTCACCCTGAATAGACGATATACAACATTTCCAGTGATCCATAGTGAGGGGATACTCAGTAGATAAGCAGAAACAAGTGATTCTTTATGATGATAATCATTGGATACTGAAATTTCAGTAATGCCACTATTCTCCTCTCCAGGATGATGCATTACTACGAGTGTCCAAACCTTTGGTTGATTTACCGTTAAAGTGATGGTGTCACTTGGTGCAATAGTGGTGACTTCTGACATAGTGGACAATTCCTGCCAATCAATTTCACCCTTCACCATTGCACTTTCACTGTTTTGAGCTACAATCAGTAATACTTCTATCGAGTTTTCCTCATTCCAATTAGTGATGGTCACATCAACGCTATCTCTATACGAGATTTCTTGAACAATATCGTATGTAGACTCTCCAGGGCCAAGTCGGAAACTAGGCACCTCATCCATTCTTTCTTCTTGAACAGATACTGCGCCCACAATGATGGATAGTAAGAGGAGACCAACGAAGCCTTCTACCAAAAAGTGGTTTTTCCATTTCTTCCTAGTAAAGCCGCGTAAAGTTGCCCCGTAGCCATTTCGCAATCGGGGTTGTTTTTGATGAATAAAGAGGGCACCAATACCCCCTACCGCCATACCTAGAGGTATGTCAATAATCCAATGAATTCCCAAATATAGAATAGAGAAAATGAAGAGAATAGTGTTAGCACAAATGAAAACATGGTACCTCCAATGTTCCCAATCCCTTAGGCGTATGCCTTTCTCTTTTACATGTAACCAATTCAGCAACAATATTCCGAATGGAATTGCAACATGTAGTGAGGGTACAGCGTTGTCCAATGGGTCGTGGGAAGCATAGAATGCAGTGTAGGTTCCATCATGATAGAGAAGTGCTTTCATTCCTGGGATCCAAGACGATGTAACTTCTACATTGAAGAAGAGATAGTAAGGTACTGCAATGGCGTAAATAAGAAGGTAGTTCAACGTCACCTTATCAGTCAAATCGCGCTCTCCAGTGAAGGCATAATAGACAGTTGTCACATAGATTAGGAATAGATAGATGAATAGATAGTGGAAATTGAGAAAGTCAGTTAAACTTGCATTCTCAAAGGTTTGCTGAATCCACAGAACAATTTCTCCTTCAAGTCCATACACGATATCAGTCCAGTGTCCAGTGTTTACTTTGATGGGTTCGTTTAACTTGTCAGTAATTCCCTTCCAAACTATGATGACAATATATCCCATTATATGGAGATAATAGCGCTGATCATGAATCATTTGTCCAACTTTTCCAAGTGGTGTTCTCATCGTTGGCTTGTGCAATGTGAATATCCAACAGATGATTGGTGTTAGAATTAGGATGATTCCCATCATCACCCAATAGGGGCTCGCCATATTCATTCGGCGCCCACATCTTACCCTTCATGGTTGCCCTTAGAAGGAGTAAGTAAGTTGCATACGCTCCACAGAACCATCATCGAGATTGAATTTGTTGCAGGACTCAATTTTCTCTCCATAGGTATGGATGCTGATTGCAATTTGATTGTTAGGATTGCAGACTTTGTGAATGTCATTAGGAGGGAGTACATTGGTAGCCATTCCTGCCCCGGCAGAGATGGTATCACCTTGAGTCAGAGTAGAGGTGCCAGATTCAGAATTCTTATCTTGGATGTAATTTGTTTCATTCAAATTCCCTTCTGTGACACCAACCACTCCCCACGTCTCATGATTATGAATTTCAGTTTCTGCATGGGGCGGCCACACCAATGCTAACACTACAAAATCGTGTTCTTCATCGTGGTGTAGCAAATTCCTGCCGTATCCACCATTAGGCATTTTCTTTTTTTCTGGTGGTAGTGATACTGGTCCACTCACTAAGATGTTTTTAGACGCCGTCACCTGCTCTACAATTTCATGCTCATCTACACATTCAGAGAGAGTTTTCCTCACTCTCTCAATATGTTCAATAATATTAGAATTCATTTGAATTCATCCTTCAAGGAGTGACTCGTCTCCTATCTCTTGGGAATAACACGGTTTCTCTCACATTACCTGAGCCGGTCAATACCATCAGTAATCTTGCGACTCCAAGACCCCAACCTGCGTGTGGTGGCGCACCATATCTGAAGCCATCAACATAGAAGGCGAATTCAGTTGGATTTAGGTTCATATCTTCTAGATTAGAAATTAAGACTTCAGTTCGATGCTCTCGTTGCCCACCAGAGCACATTTCATCACGGCCATAATTTAGGTCAAAGCCGCGGGAAAGTTGTCCTCCATCAGGACCTTTCTCGTCTTCGTTATGGTAGATGTAAAATGGCTTCATACTCATTGGCCATCGGGGTAGGAAGTAGAATCCAGGGTATTCTGCAGCGATCATATCAGCATGATGCGCTTCGATGTCATCTCCCCAAGAAATCTTTTCGCCAGCCGCTTGGATGATTTCTATCGCATCGCTATATTCTACTCTAGGGAAGGGTATGCTAGGTACCTCCACTGTAATTGGCTCAAGGGCGGGCTCTTGCTCGCCACGCCATTGGTTGATTATGTCAATCAAATTCAGGTCATTCTCAGCCACAGATTTCCAAATGTGATGTATCATTCGTTCTTGTACACACATTACATCATTATCGTTTGCAAATGCCATTTCAATATCGAAGGAGATGAATTCATTGAGATGGCGGTAGGTGTCGTGTTCTTCCGCTCGAAAAGCAGGTCCAACCTCAAATACCCTCTCCAAACCACCTAGAATTGCTAGTTGTTTGTATAATTGAGGGGATTGAGAAAGATATGCATCTGTCTCAAAATACTTCATCGGGAAGAGATTAGTTCCTCCTTCACTAGCACTAGCGATGATCTTTGGTGAGTTCATCTCACTGAACCCCTCTGTAATGAGATGCTCACGCCCGTATTGGAGAACTTTACCACGTAGTTGGAACATTGCGTTGACATGGCTACGTCGTAGGTCGATGTGCCGGTTATCTAGTCTAGTGGGGAGTTCAACATGCACCTTGTCAGTTACTCCCATTGGCATCGGTGCCTCTGCATTTGATAGAATGGTTGCTGAGTTTGCAACTACTTCGTACTCAGGAGGTGGAGTTGGCTCACCTTCTTTCACCTTAGGAGGTCTCTTTTGTGCAACTATACCAGTAACTTGAATGACGCTTTCACGATTTGCAGATTGAATTGTGGCGAAGGAATCTTCATCCATGTTGTCTTTCTTTAGGAATGCCTGCAGGTGGCCAGTGCCGTCGCGTAGCATGAGAAAGCAGATTGCACCACGACCGCGCACAGCCTCAGCGTAACCCACCACAGTCACTTCCGAATCAATCAGAGCCGCGCCGCCCCTAGAGACTTCACCCAATGTGTGAGTGCGGTATGAGGTGGGCTCCCAAGTGGAGCCGTCGCGTCCAGTCATATTATTGGGCGGGAGCCTCTCTCTCTTCAATACCTCGCATAAAGCGTACAATCTATCTATTAAATCACTAATTATGGAACAAGGCAATGAAATGCGAAAATCACTTTAGATGGTTGATAAAGTGGTATATGTTGACAGATATTTGGTATTTATCACCCAATCTCCATTATATGTGGAGGTACCACGAATTAGTAGGTGGCGAAGATTATGAGTGCCTATAATGGAATGAGAAAAGGAATGATGATTGCGGTTTCATTAGTAGTTTTGATGATGAGTTCTAGTGTTGTAGTAGCACAAGAGAATTCAACTACTATACAACCAGGTGATGATATTGATTATACTCGCGAATTAATTGAGGTGCATAAGGACCTCGAGGAAGGAAAAATTTCACTTAGATTAGGCGAGGCTGAAATGTATATTAGTTATGGTAATGGTAGAATTAGTTTAGCTTCTATTCAGACCAAGTATTTGGGTATTGCAGATCTATATGATGAAAATCGTGGCTTCAAGAGTCGTGTAGGAATCCCCACAAAAACAGTATTTTTGCAGAGTTTGATTGGGGCTGGAGAATATGTTGATGGAAATCAAAATGGTTTGTTTGATGTTAATGGCCCAAAGGTTGCAGGTACTATCGAAGAACTTGAGGATGAACATGTTAGCCATGAGGAATTATTGAAATGGGTGGATTATAATGATATTTCATGGACCTTATCTGAGTGGCGTCAGACAGCAAATGAAAATGAAGTAAACATTAATTTTGTAATCTCTTCATCAAATATTGCTTACAATAATAATTCTCAATTATTGGATGGGCAAGTTATTGAATCGATTTCTTACATATTCCACGTGACAACAGTGGAAGAAGAAATTCATGTTGAGGCTGTACCTCATTACGAAGTAATTGCAGAACAAGATGCAGCGTTTGGAGAAAGAATTGATAGTTCAGAATTGATTGCTGAAACCAATGTCACTGGACACGTACTAAATTCAACATGGAAGTATGATCAAGTTATTGATGGATGGGATATTACTACCGATTCTGATGGTAATGAACGTAATGACACTAGGTTAGTCATCCTAACTGAAATGTCCTATGGTGTAAGTATGCATTCAATGGTGGGTGAATGGATGAAAGAAGAATTTGGGGGTTTATTGTCACCTAAGGCTATTGCTGGTAATACTCCTCACCGGTTACCACCACCCCCCGGGATGGAGCCACCATCAATGCCTGAGCGCGATACGTTGGGTAATCCCTTAGAATGTGGTCTTGCATATTTTGGACCTGCTCCTGCGCCTACAAATGGCCGTGCCTCTGATGAGTCAGATAATGGTGTTAGCGAAAGTCAAGAGAATAAACAGAACGTCCATGATAGAATGAAAGAATATCATGATACAGCATGTAAGAAACGTGGCGAAGAAATCCAGATGTCAGAAGAATCCCGTCCTGAAGCAATTAGAGCGGGCGCAATCCACTTTGAGGATAATGGTGCGAATCTAGGGCGAATCCGTTGGGTTTCAAACGCGACAGTTGATGGAGTAGAGACTGAGGTTTTGTTCCAATTACATGGGGTCCGTCCAGTACTCCCTAAGGATGTGCGTCACGATCCACGAGAAGATCCAATGATTGATTGCAATGAAAATGATAAGGAAGATGCAGTAGATATTTCTGTAGGTACATCTGATGATTATAATGAAAATGGGATTCCCGATGAATGTGAAGATGATGTAATTTGGTCTGGAGTCAGAATCGTAGGGGGTTACAACTATGTTCTTGGCTCATCAGTTTACCACGACCCTGAATTTTCATCTGATGTTCTTACAATTGAAACTCAATCATTTGCTGACCCTATTGTTTATGCGAATGGCAATTTTTCAAAGTTAATCAGTAATTTAGTACAAATGATCCCAATGGCTCTTGGTGTCGTTGTTTTGGCAGCAGTTACTATTGGAGTGGCTTCATCTCGTAGTCGAAGAGAGCAGGCGCCTATTCCTTCACAACAGCAGTATGTACCAGCAGGTGCTTGGGCTAGCGAAGATGATTGGAGCCAGTATCAACAATGAGGTATTGAATATGACAATAGTAGAATTTGGAACGTTTCGCTTAGCAGCAATTAGATTAGCATTAGTTTCTGATGATGATTTTGCCATATCAGATGGTTTTCAGTACTGGGTTGAGTTGCTAACTTCCTCAGAACCCTCTCTATTGCCCCCACCACTTGAAGTCCCCCTAGAAGTTGCTTGAGGAATTTTTGCCACTTCTAGTGTAATCAGAGTAGTCTCATTCATGAATAAGAAGCCACCTCA
>DASCSU010000084.1:0-6794 GCA_034399495.1 Candidatus Thalassarchaeaceae archaeon | reverse complement strand
AGCCAACCTTCCCAGTTCGATGGGATTGTATTTGAAAAATCGTAAACTGGTTTTACTCTGACTGGCAGTATTGTCGTGCCCTCTCCCCTTCCATCTCCATTTCGGGCAATTACCATCAACTCTACACTAGGGCCAGAAATGGTGCCAAGAGGTGGTGTTACGAAAATTGAGATAGAAACGGTTTCTCCTGGGTCTAAGAAGGGGAGTTCTTCTGGTGTGGAAAGGTTCCATCCTACAGCATTAATGGCTGCTGCTAGGTAAGGGCGAGATGGATAGTTTCCACGTTGCTCCAGTTCTAAGGTGATGTTTGAGCCATCAGGCTCAACATCTAGGTCACTACCAGTTGCTCGCACTATCCAAAGCGGTAGTTGGTTGACTTCCACATCTACTGTGAATACTTCCAATGGTAGTCCATCTGATGAAAGTGCTAATTGTACATGTGCGATACTTCCGTTCCATGCTAGTTCAGGTACTTCTAATTCTATGTCAACAGTACTGCTTTGATTGACATCAAGAACCCCGCTAGAACCTCCACTAATTTGCCACCCTGTTTGAGTATCGTTTCCTATAAGAGTTAAAGTTAGACTAGATGATACATCAAGAGTGTCATCGAAGTTTCCTATGTTGGTTACACTGAGGGTCAATGTTGTTGATGTGCCTGGAGAGGTAAACACTCCTTGGCCAGAAGCCAAAGGGGTGCCTCCATCCAACAAACTGATATTCCACCTGTGGTCTTGTCTAGCTTCTACATCAATGACTACTAAATCATAAACAGATTCATCACCCTGTGAACTAAGTGAGAATTCTATCTTCATTCCTTGCCGCGCTGGTGTGTCAAGCGGGAGAGTTACTTGAACTGGTACCTGCCTTAGCCCAGCGGCATTGATGGAATACGTGGGTGAAGGAATGTTGAATACAATACCTGGATCTTCTGAAAAGTTTTCGTTAGGTACCAAACGTGCCGTTAAATCATAGTTATCGGGGCCATTGCCTGGATTTTCCAACCTTAGAACAATCCACATTGCTTCTGAGACATTCATCAATATTGGCGATTCTGTGGGGCTGATTACAGAAATATCTGAACGGAATACCTGTAATACTTGAATGGAGAAATCAATATCATAGCCAGAATGATTTGTTGCATTGACTGAGAATGGGTGGAACTGGGGGGGTGCATCAACAGGTTGGTCTAGACCTAATGTTCCGCTGAAAGTACCCCCCTCTGGGCCATGGC
This sequence comes from Candidatus Thalassarchaeaceae archaeon, assembly GCA_034399495.1. Classification (GTDB taxonomy): domain Archaea; phylum Thermoplasmatota; class Poseidoniia; order Poseidoniales; family Thalassarchaeaceae; genus MGIIb-Q1. Next base: position 5,560 of record DASCSU010000084.1, on the reverse strand, counting down.
AAGAGAGTAGTGTGCCCTCAAGGATACAATCGCCACCAGCCTGCCAATTCCATCCGCTAACTAACATACCACTTGTTTGTAAATCCCAAGAGAGGTTATCTATGTTAGAAGGGAGTGTGCCATCGATATCCCATGATAATTGGGTGGCAGGGACCGTCCTCATATTGTCAGGACTCACACTAACTCCATTGGCAACGAATGTGAAGTCAATAGAGCGACAAACCTCTTCATTGCCAGTCCCTATGCAGATAGTCATAGTAGATGAAACGGTATCTCCCAGTGTAGTCCCTCCTGGTACTGGGAGTTTGGCGTGCAGCTCAAGTTGTTCACCGGGTGATAGGGTGATTAGAGGTAGTTCGCCACTTGAGTCGTGCAGAGTGAGGTTATTACCCCAAGATGTTGGATCCCATGCTCGATTGCTTACTGTTTCCTCGGCATTCCCTAGATTTTCTACCAATAGCCATGCACTAGCGAGTGAGCCCGGAATTCCATATCCAGTTGTATTAGATGTTCCAGAAGGTCCCCTTACAGATAGCCCTCTAGTACGGTTTGCTTCTACGGGCAGGATGGATGATACTGTGAAGTTTGCATCTTCATCTAAAGTCATTGTCACACTAAGGTGGCCGGCATCTGAGCCAAGGGCTTCAGCCGGCGCAGTGATTCTAAGTGTGGCAGTCCAAGGCTGCTCAGGTTGAATTTCAATAGATGTGGAGCCACCATTAGTGACATCTTGTACAGTCCAGTTAGATGGAAGGTTTGTTGAATCAATAGACATACTCCAAATGCCTGGTAATCGACCTGTTGAACTAACGGTAATGTCAACATCTTTGCTGAATCCGGGGTCCACCCTAGGTGGGTCAACGGGCATGGCAATTGAAACATCATAAGGTTCAACGATTACAAGTTCAACTGTTTGCTCATCATTATCATGTCTCGCTTGGGTTAGGTTGTCGTGGGGGTCAATCACAATAGTTGCTGTATGGCTCCCTAATGTCGCAGTCAACTCATAAGAGAATGTTGCAAAGTTGCCGTTACCTGTGGGTGCTGCAGGGTCCATTTCAGGAATTAGTTCCCCATAAACTTTCACGCCATCATAGTATAAGGCGGCATCAACTGATTCACCAGTTGACTCGGTGCCAACGTTTTCGATATAGGCAGTGGCAGTGAATGTTTCACCAGGGTCTGGCTGACTAGGTGTGAATTGTACTCCTCGACCATCCACAAAAGGCCTTACATCTGCAGCGGCACGAGAAATTAAAGTGTCACCAATCAGAATATCAAGTGCCCCATCACCATCAAGGTCGGCTAATGCCGGTGCCGCCCATGTGCGATGTGGGAGAGACAACTCATCAGCCCAACCCATACCTACTCCTGCTTGAGTCCCACTATCTCCATCCCATGCCCAAAGTGTACGGCCAAAGGCCACGAGTGTTTCAGGCGCGCCCTGTCCATCAAGGTCAAGATGGAACGGTGGTGATGTGCCAATCTCATCGTTTGGGTTACCGGTGCTTCTATCCATGGTATGTGAGAATTCTAGTGTAGGGCCGAGCGCAGCAGTTACATCATGGCACCCCGCAACTCCTTTGCGGTCCGTATCTTCTCTATACCAAGTGACCCAACAAACACGATCATCAATGCCATCATTGTCGCTATCAAATACATCAGGTGGTGCTTCTCCAAATCCGTTGGTTGCTCTAAATGACCAAATTTCTGATGCGTCATTTACTTCCATACCGACATATTCTGCACCATCCCCATTACTGCCTCCATCAATGTCGGTGGGGATGGTGATGATCATTTCTGCACCAGCGGTACCATCAAGTTCCGCAACGACAGGACCGGGCAACCTAATGTGGGGGGAATCAGTATTGCCATCTAGATTGTTCAGAGTTACTCCTCCCCAATTGGGGGCACCATTGGCTCCATCGAGACGCCATACCCATAGGTTTCCATCATCGGGGTCGATGGTGGTAAGCAATACGGCAGAATTTGAGTCATCTATTTTCACCCATGCTGGGTCAGATGGAATTTCGCCATGGTCTAGATTAACTTGCCATATTGGAGTAGGTGCTCCACCTGCTGGTAACGGCAACGCCAAAACAACCACTTGTTCATTCACTTCATTAACAAGTGAATAGATGGCTTCTGAGGTGCCATCTAAATCTAAGTCTCCAAGAAGAATCTGCGTCCCTACCTGGTGGTTTGCTAAGATGTATGGTGACGGGACAGTGATTCCTAAATCAGGGTCGCTGTAAGACCAAAGTAACTCAGTGGTGTGGCTGCCGCCACTGTTCCAACCTGCTTCACCACATTGGATGATTGGTGACCATAGTTCTGTGTTGAAAGTGCCCTGGGCGTCATAAGCAACTAGAACTTCCATTATTCCATCATCATCAACATCGATGATTACAGGTGCCGCCTTAACCGAGTCAGTGACTCCTAAATCAACTTCCCAAGCTTCTCTACTTGTATCTCCTTCAATAATACTGAGGAATGAATGAGTGGATCCTCCGGAATCTCGCTCAGAAACTAATGCAGTGAATAGATGGCCGGCCCCACACCGTTGGTTTGCATCACCTGTTATCTGGATATTATTAGTGAAATCACCAACTACCGTAGCTAAACCTTGCGCACCGTAACTATTGCTTGGGAAATGGTGCCAATTTACTTCAGGATCTTCAACTGTCATTAGTAGGGAGACATTGGTAACACTTCCCGTTCCTGGTCCACCATTAATTCCGTGTTCAGGTGAAGTGGCGTTGTGGGAACCGTATCTGCCAAATTGTGGCCAAGCCTCTCCGCCATCTGTCCATGCCTCAGGTCCCTCGCCTGAAAATGAGGGTTCAACAATCTCTTGCATTTCTGGATTGTAGTGAGTTAGGGTTTGAGATTGGAACAACATTAGTAGGGTGAAAAGCAGTGCGAAAATGCACTCCTTCCGGCCGCCTCGGTTGCCGCTAGGTCCAATCACAATCTCCTTTGGCCTTTGACCGCTACTTCAACCTTCACTCACATCGCTAATGTGAAATGATGATTTCAAGGCTCGTGACCCCTACGGGGGTCACGTTTCCTAATCCCCAGTCAATCGTTGATTTTTTGCTTCAAAATGCCTTGATGAACTCGAAATTAGGCGTATGTGGGAGTAAATATATCCACAAACTAATCAGCATGTTTTTTTCAGGTATAGAAATGCCGATTTTATGTCTGAAGGTGGGGTTTATATGGGGTTGGCAGGTCGGCGAGCCACTGGAAACCTCTCCTCCGGAGGCGTGTGCTGATGAGGGACGGGAGGGTTGTGAACCCTTCCGTTCCACTGCACGCATCAAGGAGCGTGGTGAAAGGAGGGTAGAAAATGTACACACTTGAAGTAAGAGAAGATACAATTAGAATTCCTGCGGAGTATATCCGTGAGGGGCAATCATTGAGTCAACATGTAGACCGTTTGGCTCATCAAGCATTTGAAGGAAAGTTTGACGATGATGATAATTTTGTCATTGTAACCTTTGACCATGAGATGATTGGTCGAGGTAGAATCATTCACGGCGATGGGGCTATTTATCAAAATGTAAAATTCAAGGCGGTTTTATTCCATCTTGATACAAATGAGATAGTAGATGGTGCAGTTTCTGAAGTTCTTGAGTTCGGAGCATTCGTACAGATGGGGCCCCTTGAAGGTCTATTGCACAAGTCACAAATTCTTGAGGAACCAGTAAACATTAATCAGAATGAGGGCAAGATTTCTGGCACACGCTCAGGCAAGATTTTGTCAATGACCAACCCAGTAAGATCTCGAGTAGTTACATTATCACTGAACCCTCACGATCCACGCTCAAGTAAGATTGGTTTAACTTGCAAGCAACCAGGACTTGGCGCACATGATTGGGATGGTGAGTGAAGTGGCAAAGAAATTGCCTTTAGCATGCGCGGAGTGTCACAGGATATTAGATGATGACCAAGAGATGTGTAATGCGCACCCAGAAGCCCATTGTACTACAGACTGGGCTGGTTATGTGGTCATTCTAAATCCTGAACGTTCTGAAATCGCTGAGAAATTAGAAATCACAAGAGCCGGCAATTATGCATTGAAGGTTAATATTCGCTGAGGGGGGATTGAAAATGGAAATCATAGATAAAATAGAGAATCAACTACTAAGTAGGGTTGAGATTAGATTTCAACTCCGTCACGAAGGTAATCCTACTCCAAGTCGAGGAGAATTGCGCAGCAAAGTTGCGTCTTTGGTACCAGGGACATCAGCATCAACAGTTATTGTCAAAGATGTTGATACACGTTTTGGACAACCTTTGACTAGTGGCTTAGCATTTATTTACGATTCTGAGGATGCTATGCAGATTGAACCTAAGTACATTCTTGAAAGGCACGGAGCAGAAGCTGCTGAAGAATCATCAGAACCTGCTGCAAAACCAGCTGCCGATGCTGAGCCACCTGCTGAAATTGAGGAAGATGTTTCCGGGGGTGAGGAATAATGTCAAAACGTTCAAGTTTATACACTGTTGACAATGGCAAATTAGTGCGCAAAAATGAGGCATGCCCTCGTTGCGGTCCAGGAGTATTCATGGCAAAACACTCTAATCGAACAACTTGCGGACGTTGCGGTTGGGATGCAAGCAAATCACAATCTCCACCAGAACCAGTTGTTACTGAAACTCCTGCTGCAGAACCTGTCGCAGAAGAATCAACTGAAGAAGAGTAATTTTCAATCTCACTAAGTTTCGATTTACTGCTTAGTTGTTAGAGCCGAAAGAAGACCACTTTCCTTGATTATCTAGAACAAGCATTTCATCCATGGGATGTTGATATAGGGCTACTCCTAATTCATCACGGGCTACATGTTGCACTGAATTTTTTGACCATTGAATGTCTTGTCTCCATCCAGCAATGTACCATACACCCTTTGAGAAAAGCGCATCATGACAGGGTCCACCAGTAATTGTTTCTTCTAAAAGATCAAAACCACTTAAACGCACGATTTCCCCACTTGCCAATCCAAGTATCCATCCACCTTCATTGTCACTTTTGACCATGTCAATTTCTCCCTTTGTAGATATTGAACCCCGAGAGATTATACTTCCATCACTCCAATCCAGTGTGGCCCATGCGCCAATTATATTCCAAATCCAAATACAGGTTTCACCTTTCTTTTGGGGGTGCGCCCCGATAGCGATTGTTCGCACCATTTCTGAGTCAGAATAGCCACTCATTGGAGGCCAAGTGATTTCTGGAATTCGCCATATTTCATATGAATCAGAATCAACACAATAGATTCCTCGTTTATAATTTGAAAAACATATGAGGCCATTTTCTGAAATTATTCCCAAGGGTTCAGAATCTAATGGATGACTCCATTTAGAGCCCTTAACAGAGCAATCAATTTCAAAATTTTTCTCAGAGAATCTTAATTCTCTTTTGTCAATCCCACATACAAATCCTGAATCTAAAGAAATTGCTGCCATTCTTGCTTGTTGAAGTTCTGATTCAACCCATGTACCTACAAATAATTCTTCACAAATTGCAGAATTGGTTATTTCAGATGGGAACGGT
>DASCSU010000083.1:0-6848 GCA_034399495.1 Candidatus Thalassarchaeaceae archaeon | reverse complement strand
CAGATATTAGAATTCAACAAGGCATCCCCTGCAGTCTTCAACGCATTAACTGATGGAACCGCTTATCTTGGTGTCAATAACATCATGCGCGGGACCAAAGAAGGTGCGGAATACTTTGAACGACTTCTAGAAGAGAAGAAGTGGATGCATGATAATGGCATTGGCATTGTTGAAGAGGAAAAACACCGTCTTGCTTTCATCGGTGTTCCTTGTTACCCAATCTTCCGTGAATTCAATAATTTGTTCAGCGACTGGGGTGGAGTCTTTGTGACTTCCACTTATCTTTGGTTTGCATCTGGTGGTAATAATCTTGGATTCCAATATGATTTAGATAATCCACTTGATTCATTGGCCGAAGTGACTTTGATTCATGTTAGGGATGCAATGGATTCCATGTTCCATCCTGAACAAATAATCTATGACAATATGGATGATTATGGAATAGAAGGTGTTGTTTACCATCCAATAAAGAGTTGCAGAACATCCTCAACAGGATTGGCTGACAATAGACGTGCATTGATGGAAGCAACAGAACTTCCAAGTTTGTTTATTGAATCTGATATGATGGACAAAAGGGTAGTTTCAATTGCACCCATGAAGAATCGAATTGATGCTTTCTTTGAAGGAATTGAGATGCGTAAGGCTGCAAGACTTCAGGAGGCGCTTCAATGATTTATACAGCAGGAGTAGATGTTGGTTCAACTCAGACTAAAGCAGTCATCATTGATGAAAATCTGGAAATTGTGGGTCGTGCCCTCAATGACACAGGTGCTAATGTGATAGTTGCTGCAGAAACAGCGTTCACCTCCGCACTGAAAGATTCAGGCTTGGAAGCAGATGTAATCAAGTATGTCATAGGCACAGGTTACGGTCGCTACAAAGTAACATTTGGAGACGACCAAGTGACTGAAATTTCTTGCCACGGTAGGGGGGCGGTACACATGTTTCCAAAAACCCGCACAGTAATTGACATGGGGGGGCAAGATACCAAAGCAATCGCAGTAACTGATACTGGTGAAATCAGAGATTTCTGCATGAATGACAAGTGCGCTGCTGGCACAGGTCGCTTTCTTGGAGCAGCTTCAGCAGCCCTAGAAATCCCTCTAGATAATCTCGGCCCAACGGCATTGAAAGCCACAAGGCCGGTTCGTATCTCAACAACATGCACCGTTTTCGCAGAAACTGAAATCCTTTCCTGGCTAGGAAAAGGCAAGAAAATTGAGGACATTTTAATGGGTGTCCATCAATCTATTTCTGCTCGTTCAATTGGTCTTCTTCGCCGAGTTGGAATTGAGGATGAAGTTTCATTCACTGGTGGCGTGGCAAGGAACCTTGGTATGGTTCATGTGTTAAACGAAAATATGGGTATCAAGATGAACGTTAGTGAAGAATCTCATTACATGGGGGCGCTTGGTGGTGCCCTTTTTGCTATGGATCGAGCAAAAACTGCTGAGGGGGTAACAGCATGAAGTGTGTAGCAGGATTGGACGTAGGTTCAACCTACACCAAGGCAGCCATTTTGAATTCAGAAGGAGATTTGATTGGTAGAGCAATGCAAAATACAGGATTCAAGCTTGATGAAGCATCTCGAAAAGTGTTTGATGTGGCTTTGAAAGATGCTGGTGTCAGTGAGTCTGATGTTGGTTATGTTATTTCCACAGGATATGGGCGGCATCGTGTTGATTTCCGTGATGTGACAGTTACTGCATTGACAGCAGCAGCACGCGGTGCGCATTGGTTTTTCCCAAACAGCAGAACAGTTCTTGATATAGGTGGTCAAACAATGAAAGCTACAAAACTTGATGACAATATCAAGGTCAAATCTTTCAGACTCAATGATAAGTGTGCGGCTGGAACTGGTGCATTTCTAGAGAAAACCGCCCGTTACATGGATTACAGGACTGAACAAATTGGAGCATTGGCAATGTCTTCGAAAGAAGAAGTTGAAATCTCCGGAGTTTGTGCTGTATTTGCAGAATCCGAAGTAATCAATCAACTTTCAATTGGCTCAGAACCATCAGACATTATGCAGGGGGCAATGGTTTCTCTTGTTGGGCGTTCTTTGCAATTGATGCGCCGTATCAAAATGGAGCCTGAGTATACACTAGTTGGTGGGATAATGAGATACCCAACAATGGTCCAATCTCTTACTGCTGAACTTGGTGGAGATGTCAACGTGCCAGAAGGTGATTTGGTACAATTTGTGGGAGCCATTGGGGCAGCTACATTGGCTCGTCAAAGGTTGGCAAAGGTAGAGGCTGAGGAATGAAATTACCAATCGTTGAAAGTGACAATAATGATGCAGAATTTGAGAATGATGGATGGCGCCGTCAATTCGTTGCATCAGAGCCACGACTAAGCGAAATGTGTGAGTTATTCAAATCGCTTGGTAAAGAGGTAATGCTAGTTCCGACAATTCAAGAGATTAATGAGTTAGATGAGGCATGTAAAGCCTGTTTTGAATCAACTAAAGGATCAACATTCACGATATGGACACGTACAATTAGTGACTAATAAAAAAATGATAGGGGGTTATGCCGTATATGTTCGGGTTGAAGATAGTGGGCTCAAACCTCTTCGGTGAAGTGTGGAGGATTACATATGAATGACTTTATCCAACTGATTAGGGGTGACGGAGTAGCCACTTTAATTATTGATAACCCACCTGTTAATATCGTAGATTCAGATGTTCTTGCGTCATTAGTTTCCGCCCTTGATGAGTTGGAAGCAGACCCTCTTTGTCGCGCTGTAATTCTTACAGGAGCAGGCGAAAAAGGTTTCAGTGCGGGAGCATCTGTGCAAGAGCATCTTCCGAAACAAGCCCCTCAAATGATTGAGAAGATGACAATTCTTCTTGAACGAATGCATGTAACTCCACTAGTCACAGTTGCTGCAGTTCATGGAATATGTCTTGGCGGAGGTGCTGAAGTAGCTCTTGCATGTGATTTTGTTATTGCTTCTGAAAACAGCAAAATTGGCATCCCAGAAATCACTCTTGGATGCTACCCTCCATTTGCGATGGTCCAACTTCCAGGACTGATTGGTAAGCGCAAAGCGAAGGAGATGATATTGACTGGCCGTCCTGTGCAGGCCGAAGAGGCAGAAAGAATTGGTTTAATCAATCAAGTTACATCAAGGGACAATTTGATGAAAAGTGCTACGGACTTTCTATTACCCATTCTCAATAACCCACCTCGGATAGTAGCATTAACTCTCTCAAGGTTACGTGCTCTTGAACCATTTATTTCATCACCGGGACATCGTATGATGGGTCAATTATTCGTTAGTGATTTAGTTTCTCATCCTGATTATGTAGAGGGTATTACTTCATTCCTTGAGAAGCGAGAAGCGAGTTGGAAAGGCAAGCGTTTCTGTGACGGGGCGTGTAAAAAATGAGCGAAATCCAAGTCACTGGATGGGAAATGTACGAAGTAAATTCCGCTCCGCGTAAACGCCAATGGGTAATCGATTGCTCCCAATTAGAAGATGATGAAGTGGTAGTACAAGTTGCTGGTTGTGGTGTTTGCCACACTGATCTTGGTTTTCTCTATCATGGAGTTGCAACAAAACATGAACTGCCTCTAGTATTAGGGCATGAAATTTCAGGGACAGTTGTCGCTAGCGGAAAAAAGTCCTCACAATGGATGGGGATTGATGTTGTTATCCCCGCAGTTCTTCCTTGTGGAATTTGTGACGATTGTATATCTGGGCGAAGTAATGTATGTCGTGACCAGATAATGCCTGGCAACGATGTTGATGGTGGATTTGCTAGCCACATTCGGGTCCCTTCACGTTGGCTAGTTGCAATTCCTAATGATTTCAAGGGCGACATTGCTCAATTGTCAGTAGTTGCCGATGCAATCAGTACACCGTGGCAAGCGTTAGCGCGTGCTGAAGTTAGTGAAGGCGATATCTGTATCATCATCGGTTGTGGTGGTGTTGGTGGATATTGTGCTCAATTGGCTCGTTCACTTGGAGCAAATGTCATCGGCATCGATGTTAGTGAAGGGAAGTTGCAATTGATGGAAAACCTAGGATTCGATCATCTCATCAATAGTTCAGAATCAAATGATTATGAGTTAAAGAAACAGGTTAGAGAAATTGTTCGAGCCAATAAATGGTCACCTACAGCATGGAAAATTTTTGAATGCAGTGGCCATGTTTCTGGACAGACACTTGCATTTACACTAGTGGGCCCTTCAGCAACATTAGCTATTGTTGGATTTACTATGGATAAAGTGACAATTAGAATATCAAATTTGATGGCTTTTGATGCAAAAGCGTTTGGGAATTGGGGTTGTCAGCCTGAACTATATCCTGAACTATTGGAGAAAGTAGTAGCTGGTGCAGTGGACCTTGAGAGTACAACTGAATTAAGGAAACTATCTGAAATTAGTGAAGTATTTGAGGCGGGGCATCACGGAAAATTAGGTGCACGTGTAGTTTTAGTTCCTGATGAGTATTGGGGTGGTAATTAATGCGTAAGACAACAGAGAGATTGATGGCAGAACATGAAGAGATAAATGTGGTATTGAATACACTATTTCGTGCTGTAAGGGTTGAACGAGAAGGCAAACTTCTTGGCAATGATTTCTGGCACGATGCAATTGATTTTGTTAGGACTTATTCCGATAATTACCATCATGCCAAGGAGGAGAAAATTCTCTTCCCAGCATATTGTAATAATGGCATGGACGCTGAATATGGCCCTGTTGCGGTGATGTTGCGAGATCATCAACAATTTCGCCACTGCATTGAATTGATTGAAGAATCACTTGATGAAGGTGAAGAGGGGAACATTAAGCGTTGGAGAGCCACCGGTGACTTCATTGAAGGACTAAGATTTCATATTCACAAAGAGAATAACATTCTCTATCCAATGGGTGAAGAAATTCTTTCACTAGAAGATGAGAATCGTTTGATGGAGATGTTTGATGTTGCTGAAACAGCACTAGGTGGGGTAGCAACTGAGGAGCATTACCGAATGGTAGCCCAATCACTCGAGAAACAAGTTTTGGCAGCATTTGATAGAGTAGTAGATGTGGAGGCGGAATAATATGGCAGTGATGGAAACAATTGACGGACCTTTAGACAGTAATAGACACAGTTTTTCTGATGGGAATTTTGATTATTTAAAAGTAGAATTGAGACCGTTAAAGAGGCCTGATGGTAGCGAAGTTGCTGACATATTTGATGCTTGGTTATGGCTTGATAATCCAAGTCAGTATAACTCGTACACAACAGAAATTCTACGGGAACTTTGTCTCGCACTTGATTGGGCTTCTTGCCGTGCCGATATCAACTGTATTGTTCTAACAGCCGTGGGTGACAAAGCATTCTGTACCGGTGGCAATACAATTGAGTATGAAAATGATTATTCATGGAAACCACAAGAATACCGTACTTACATGGGTGTTTTTAATCGAATGATTTCGCTGATGCTAGAAAATGAAAAACCCGTAATTAACAGAGTTAACGGGATGCGAATTGCAGGGGGGCAAGAGATGGGTCTTGCTTGTGATTTCACAGTATCATCTGATTTGGCTCGCTATGGGCAAGCAGGGCCAAAGCATGGTTCAGCCCCAGATGGTGGTTCAACAGATTTCCTAGACCTCTATGTGGGTTATGCCCGTTCAGTTGAATCATGTGTATTGTGTGAACAGTGGTCAGCTCACAAGGCTCTCCACCTTGGTTTAGTCAACGAGATTGTTCCTGTCTTGAATAAGGACGGGGCATGGATTCCTAATCCAATGGTCACTTTTGATTGGGTGGACAACACCACCGGACAAATCGTGTATGGTGATTTCTTGACGGGTGAAGCACGTGAAGCTGGAAAAGCAATAATGGCCCAGTGTGCTGTTGATTTGTCAGGTTTAGATGAAGCAGTTGAAGCATTATCTTGGAAACTTGCAAACACTTTCCCAGGCTGCACTCGTAAGACATTATCTAGCGTGCGCAAGAAGAAATTACATTGGTGGGATGCTAATCGTGAATCAAATCGTGAGTGGTTAGCGCTGAACATGGCTGTTGAGGCAGCAGCAGGTTTCCGTGCTTTCAATGTTGGAGGCGGTAAGCGAGAAGATGGTAGCCGAATTCCACGAGAAGTTGATTTCATTGAAGTTCGCCAAGCTATTGCTAGAGGTGAAGAATGGACTCCAGAGTTAGTTGAATCATTCATGCCACACAATAAGGAGTGAATCAAATGGCTATGACAATTGATTTTAGTGGCAAAACTGCATTGATTACTGGCGGAAGTATGGGGATTGGTAAAGCGACAGTATTGGAATTTGCCAAGGCTGGAGCCAATGTCGCTTTCACATATCGTAGCCATGAAGATGAAGCGAAAGTTATCGCTGCTGAAGCAGAATCATTTGGAGTTAAAGCACTCGCTCTTAAGGCGGATGTTGCTGAATATAACCGAGCAGCCGAGGTTGTAGCAGAAGTTGTAGATACCCTGGGTGGTCTCGATTTTCTTGTCAATAATGCGGGAATGAATTGGGACGGCGTCATTTGGAAGATGGAAGAGGAACAGTGGGATCGCGTCATTGATGTTGACTTGAAAGGTTGCTTTAATTTTCTCCGCGCAGCAACTCCACACATGCGGGAACAAAAGGGTGGAAGCATTGTAAATGTCACCTCAATCAACGGACTGCGTGGGAAATTTGGACAGTCAAACTATACTGCAGCAAAGGGTGGAGTAATTGCTTTGACCAAAACAGTGGCTAGAGAAATGGGTCGTTCAGATGTTAATGTTAATGCAATAGCCCCTGGATTAATTGAAACAGAAATTGTAAATCAGGAGGCTATGCTGATAGAGGATAATCTTCGTCCAGCCAATACCCCATATC
>DASCSU010000082.1:0-6967 GCA_034399495.1 Candidatus Thalassarchaeaceae archaeon | reverse complement strand
ATAGTTATGGGATTGGATTTGAACCCTATTCAGATTGTTTAACATTGAAGCAAAGGGTTAGTGTATAACACCCTTTGATTCAGAATTGGTGAATGAATGGGCTTTCAGTGGGCCCTTTCATTGCCTACCCATTTATTCTTCGTTAATCTCAGTTCTGATATAGAAGGGCATTTTGGAATACACATGCATCGCCGCGCCACAGTGCCTGCAAGAGTCAACATCATCGGCGAGCATACCGACTATGCAGGGGGACTTGCTCTTCCGTTCGCTATTGACAATCACCTTGTCCTAGATGCCGTATCTAGAGATGAGGGGTACTTAGGCGATACTACCGTAGTCAATCTTTGGCAGGCAGCTGGCGGGTGGCCTGCTGATCTGAAGGTTTCAAGCAGAATACCGATTGGAAAAGGAATGTCTTCATCTGCCGCATTATGTCTAGCAGTCGTTCTTTGTGCTAGAGGAGATATTGAACCACTTGATGCATGTAAAGAAGCACAACAAATTGAGCACTCTATACTGAAAAACCCCTGTGGCCTACTTGACCAAATGGCAATGATGTTCGCCAAAGAAGGATTTAGCACTCTGATTAACTTCTCAGATAACACGGTTGATTATATCGCCATTCCTGAAGACTGGGTGTTTAAGTTGGTTGATTCAAATGTTCACAGAACTCTCGCATCAACACCCTATCACAAAGAAAATGATGTACGGGACGCACATGTCATCGAAGAGAATAATAGGGTAACTAATGCGCTTTCTGCATCAGCAGAAGAGTTAGGGAATCTGCTGAATCAGTCTCATTGTTCACTGCAAAAACTTGGAGTTAGTCTTGCTACTATTGATGCACAAGTTGAATCACTGCAAGTAACAAAAGGAGTACTTGGTGCTAGAATGATGGGTGGTGGGTTTGGAGGGATGATCCTAGCTCTTGTCAATAATCCCGATGTTTTGCCTGATACCCCATGCGTAGTATCATCGGGACCTGCCTTTGTCGAAGAAATCCTTGATTTGTGACAGTTTTTCAGGAGTCCCCATATCCCAAAATGCAGTATCATCGATATGGGCCACTATTTCCCCTGACAATTTGGGATAGACTGTTTCTTCCCAACTCCACTTGCCTTCCTTTCCATAATTTTCAACCACTTGTTTGTCAACCACGCTAGTACCCGCCTCATAGCCGTTGAAGTTTTCTGGTTTGTTCTCAGACTTATCGTATGCAGTCACCCTACCATCTTGATGTAGTAGATTCATATCTTCATGTGATTCTGTAACTGTCATTGTGATTTTAGAACTCTCTCGACGATGAAGTGAAACCAATTTATTATAGTCAATAGGATGGAAATCATCGCCCCAAAGAAGTATGAATTCATCTTGCAAATGTTCCTTGGCATGCCATAATGCTCCCCCTGTACCTAGAGGTTCGGTTTCTCTATGGAAATTAAGCGCCATTCCTTGATGGGTGAAGCCATCAAAGTGTTCACCAAGATGACCAGTTAGGATAAGAGCATCCATGCAACCTTGGCTTTGAGCCCATTCAAGTATGTGGCTGAGCATAGGCTTACCATCAACTTCAATGAGTGATTTGGGTACTTTTTCTGCAATACCCCCTAGTCTCGTACCCAATCCGCCTGCTAGAATGACAACCTGAGGCATACGATGTGCTTTGGCGATATCAGCATACAGTTTCCCACTTTCCTTGAGTTTACGTTCCTGTGTTTCGTAATTGACATGATATAGCCCAAACCTAAGGTCATAACCTTCAGCCCACTCAAAGTTGTCCATAAGACTCCAATGATAGAAACCGCGCACATCTAGTCCATCCTCAATTGCCTCGGCAGTAATCTGTAGATGGCGCCGAATATGTTCAGGCCTCATATCATCATCATCATCTGCAACGCCGTTTTCAGTCACAATAATTGGAATATTGAGATTTTCAACCATGTCAAACGAACGGCGCAGTCCTTCCGCATACATTGGATAACGAAAGTCAGTACGCTCTTCCCAAGGCCTAATTATGGGGTCAATTTCAACTTTCGTAGGCATGAATGGGGTGGCAAGTAGATGAGTGTAGTAGTTAACTCCAATGAAATCACTGCTACCCTTTAACCCAGTAATTTTCCTAGAAATAAGTGATGAAGGAGGGCGGAATCTGCCCTTTTTGATTCCCTTCAGCCAGCATCGGTTGAACATTTCATCGAGCAACATGGCTTGCAACCAGTGTATAGGATTCCATCTACGGTATGGGTCAAATATGTTGATATTCTTGACCAAGCCTATGTTTGCTTCTTTACCACATGGCATTTTTTTCAGTGCACGATAACATTGTGCATGAGCCCTCATTAAATTGAGAGCAACGGTGCGTGCCCGTTTGAAAGAGCGAATTCCTGGAGGAAACTCTCCTAGAATATACCCCATCGTAGTGAATACAGCAGGTTCGTTTATGGTACACCACCATTTTACACGAGAACCTAAAACTTCGAACATTTTCTTGCAAAAAGTAATCCAATTAGCAATGTTTTCATCAGCCTCAAATCCACCTTTATCTTCCCACCACAATGGCTGAGTGAAGTGATGAAGTGTTGCCATAGGTTGTATCCCTCGCGCAAGCAAGCCATCAACCAAATCAGAATACCATTTTATTGCCTCCTGATTCCATTTACCTTGCTCTGGTTCAACTCTACTCCATTCAATTGAAAATCGATAGTGAGATACATTCAGGTTAGAAATCAACTCTAAGTCTTGGTCTACCCTTGCAAAGTGATCGCACGCTAAGCCGCTTAGTTGACCGCTTTTTGAGTGTGGCTCAAATGCTGACCAGTTGTTGACATTCCCTCCCTCGATTTGGTGTGCTGCTGTTGCAACACCCCACATGAAAGTGCTGGGGAAAGCCTCGCCAGTGATGAGTTTAGAATAATCGACAGTAGACCAATCACGGTGTTCTTCAGCCCACATAATTCCACCATAGTCAGTGAGATGATTAGGTTTCGTTTTTATTCTTGATATTTTTCTATTTACTTAATTGAAATAAATTACTTCTAACTAACTTCAGTACATCATTCATCGCCAGTATATTCTGTTACACGAATCCCAAGATTACCTCTTCTTGCCTTCCTTTGCATGATTTTGTCCATCTTTTTGTGGAATACGGCCTCTAAATCAACCTCCATAGCCAATGCATTGCCTAATGTCAGGATGAAAACATCAGCCAACTCTTCTGCTGCTTCTTCATCAGGTTTGCGCTTGGTTATAGCTGCAGACAACTCTCCTAACTCTTCAATCATTAGTGCTAGTCGGTAACCCATGTCATGTCCATTATTGTCAGGGTGTGCAAAATCATGTTTATCGTGAAACTTAGCGACCCTACACATCATAGTACCCCATGAGCCGTTTGGTGTACCAGTATCGCCCAAACCCTCTTGTTCAGGGTGTGACATCCATTGCCCTACATCTCTTGCTCGCTCGCTCATACCCACCCCTTAGGAGAGCGGGTGATTATTCTTCGTATGCCAATAATGCATTTAGGCAAGCCCAAATTGTTCCTCTCATCCCTGAAGCCTTAGCCTCTACTGAAGCGTGATCAATAGCAGCCTCGGAGTCACCAGGAGTCTTCCCTGCAGCCCAGTTAGATGATGCTATCAAGCCCACATGAGGGATTCCAGTTTCAGCGACTAACCTTGCTTCTGGTGAAATGGTCATGCTTGCGGCAGTAGCACCAAGCCGACTCCAAGCCTCAATTTCTGCTGGCGTCTCAAATTGAGGACCCGGCATATGAGATACTACATGGTCTAAGGTTAGAGGTGATTCAGATTGTTCTGCAAGTATCGGCCTTAGCAAGTCACGTAGATTTTTTGGATAATGATGAGTCATGTCAGCGTGGTGTGCATCATCCTCAGAAAAAGTGACTGGTTCGCTACAAAAATCTAGTGTGTGTTCTGCCATTCCAACAGTACCGGGTGGGAAATTTGGATCTATTGCCCCTACTGACTGAATAGATAGAATAACATCTGGTTGACAAGAGGATGCCGCCCTCACATTTGCATGATAATTGATTAGATGTGGAGGGGTTGTCTTACCGCCACCATGGTGACGATGAATTATGAATATCCTGCTGTCAACTGCACCCTTATTCGAGATTACTAGAACCTCAATTGGAACCTCGCCATACTCAGTTTCAAGTTGTAATGAGTCTTCCATAGTAAGGGAATATCCAGAATCACCAAATTCGGCTTCTGAAACTAATTGTTTCATGCCAGTACCGCCGATTACGGCGATACGTTGCACCTTCAATCACCTCACTCACTTAGTCTGGCAATCAAATCTGCTTTCTTGCCACCTACTTTTAGTCCGGCGGCCTTGCAACGTTCCTTGAGTTCAGCCACTGTTAGTCCAGATAGGTCTTGGTCACTTGAAGCATCTTCTGCTTCAGTAGGTTCTTCGGATTGATCTTCAGCCTCATCACCGACATCATCACCAGAAGATTCTGAATCATCACCCTCTCCCGCCATAGCCTTCTCTAGTGCTGCAGCCTTCTTTGCCGCAATTTCAGCCGAAGAGTTCTTCTCATCTTCATGGATTTCATCAAGAGTTGGACCTTCATCAGTAACTACCCCAGATTGGATTAACTGAACTTTGCGAATCATCACACTCTTACTTGGATGGATTGGTTTGATTGCTTCAATCAATAACTTCTCCATGCTATCAGTGAGCAATGCATTTTGAACATCCAACCAAGTTGAACGTGCAGTGAATTGAAGAATTGTATCTTTCATCAACTTCCTCATCTGACTCTTTTGACTACTCTTGATTCTATGAGATGCTACAGCAACTGGTTTGATTCTAATATAGTAGCCATCAGCAGTGACACAATCTACAACATCATCTACTCTGCCACGATGACGGCGAATTTGACGACGGACGTAGTCATTCTGCAGTGCGTGGCCAATATATTCTGTCAAAGCGTCCTCACCACGTGTATCAACTACACGAAATCTTAGTTTGACATGCATCTTGCTGAAATCACCATCAACTTCGTTCTGGGTAGTTTCATAGATTCGATCGATGATGTGTTCCCGGGTTTCACCGAGAGTTTCTCCAATAACCTTGTATTGCCACGGTTGTCTTGGTGCTCGAATGGTGAACCAACGTTTGGATTTCCACTTGTCTCGTTGTTTTCTTGCTGCCGCGCGTGCTTTCGCTCCTTTTGCCGCCATTCTAAACACCTGTGGTCTTGCGGGGGCTACCCCACTAGCGCCCCGCCGACTTTAACCCACTATTTGAACGCCGCGATTCACTCAAAGATTGATGATTGATGGTGCGAAGGGCGGCACAGTCATGAATTGTTGGCTCCCCCCTTGTATTCATGGCACTACCAGTACACCGCGTAGAGTGGTCAGTACTAGCATCTGGAGTTGCTGAAATCAGTGTGATTGCTGATGCACTAGGATGGTTAATTGGTGATGAAAAACTGGTAGAGATTGAAAAAACACAATCATTTCACGGCCCACCGATGTATATTCTTCGCGCTGATGCTGACAAGAAATCAACTGCGCGCCAATCATTTCCCCGCTTAGGCGCCGACCTAATGGTGGAGTTAAGCGAGTCTCTTAGCGAAAGAATAGACGATGAAAATTGGTTACATTTGCGACTCGAATTAGATGAATTGGTCTGTGGCAGAATTGTCCTTGCCGACGCCCGCGATAAATCAGAGTGTGTGAAGGGACGTATCAAAATAGAGATTTATCCTAATGACAACACAGAAGATGTAGCTACAAGATTATTATCAGAAGCAACTAAGATTGCTGAAAGTAAGGGTTTCCCAGAACTTCCATACAACTATGAACATGATGAGTAACTTCATAGTAGCGAAGCATCCGGCATTAATTAAGTGGAATTATTATGCCCCATATAGTGACATCTGGATGTGTTGATAAAAAGTACCAGGAATGTGTAGCTGTTTGCCCTGTCGAGGCTTTTCGAGAAGCCGACACCTACCTCGTAATTGATCCTGATGAGTGCATAGACTGTGGCGCCTGCATCACAGAATGCCCTATTGACGCAATATTCGATGAATTTGATGTTCCTGATGAAGAAAAAGAGTGGATCGAAAGAAATGAAAAGGAATCTCAAGACCTCCCAGTAGCTGAAGGCGATTCACCAGTACTAGGTTGAAATTTGCCTTGTAACTTGAATTAATGCCCGCGCTCTTCCATGCGGACTTCTAGGCTGTCAATTTCAAGCCCTGGCATTGGAGACAACATCATCGATGATGCCTCGGCAATCTTGATTGGGTCATTGAAGTGATGTGTAGCATAAACAATAGCTTGAGCCGTAGTTTCAGGATCTTCAGACTTGAAAATTCCAGACCCTACGAAAATACCATCCATGCCTTGCTTCATCATCAAAGCAGCATCAGTTGGAGTAGCAATTCCACCAGCAGAAAATGTAACTACCGGAAGACGACCAATTTGTTTAACCTCAGACAAAATGTCCTGAACTCCCTCGGCACACTCGCCTACAGAACCGAATGGTGTGTTTTGTAATTCAAGACCTAACTCACTCTGATATTCTAGTTTGAGGAAACCCTCAACTATCTGTTCAACAGCAAAGGAGTACTCATCCTCATTACAGTTCTGAATCCAGTTGATCTCTTCAGCCACCAAATGGGCATGTTTGATAGCGCTAACGACATTCCCCGTCCCCGCCTCCCCCTTGGTACGTATCATAGCCGCACCCTCGTAGATTCTTCTTACGGCCTCTCCGAGGTTTGTACAGCCACAGACAAAGGGAATGGTGAAGTTATTCTTAGGTATGTGATAAAATGGGTCAGCAGGAGTCAACACTTCTGATTCATCCACCATATCAACCCCCAAGGCCTCCAATACTCGAGCCTCCTCACTGTGACCAATTCTTGCTTTAGCCATGACGGGAATAGAAGTAGTATCTATGATTCCTTGAATTAGCGCCGGGT
>DASCSU010000081.1:0-6997 GCA_034399495.1 Candidatus Thalassarchaeaceae archaeon | reverse complement strand
CAGCAATAACATCTTTAATAATTATTTTTCCAGATGAAACAGCTTCATTCTGAGCATTAATTGCAGCTTCTTGCCCTTCTTCATTTTCAATGTGAATGAAAGCCCCTACTGCTCTACCTGAACTATCCACAACCCCCCCTTCTTCAAGAGCATAAGTTCTCAATAAATCATCATTGGTTGCCCATTCAGGAAGGATTGAGCCGTCAGCATATACCAAGGCATCCGCCGGTTTTGATGCAGAACCGTCTTGATATAATAGCCAAAGTTCCATTTTATCACCTTAATTTCCAAATTGATCCAGCCTATCACGGAAGGATTCGTACAAATCCTCCATATCATCTGCATCTTCTGAATCGAACTTGAAGCGCCCATCTGCATCCCAAGGTATACCATGGACCACTTCGATGATCTCTGCAATTCTCGCTACTGGGTCATCATCTGCAAAAATTTGTCGACCCATGCAAACTCCCGCACCGCCAGCAGCCATCGATGCCCTAGCCATTCTAATCACATCTCTGAAATCATCCCCTTTTGGTCCGCCCGAAACAAGTACAGGAATTGGGACGGCTGAAGTTACCTGTTGGAAAGTTTCGATATCCCCAGTCCATGGAACCTTAACCACATCACAACCCAATTCCCATCCAATACGAGCAGCATGAGCAACAGCACGAGTATCATCACCTGACATTATATTGAGATTGGGACCACGCGGATACATCATCCCCAACAGAGGAACGCCCAGTAGGTGACATTCATCGGCTACTGATGCAAGAGTTGCTAACATCTCAGCTTCGTGCTCATCGCCTATATTGACTTGCACACTAACACCTATTGCCCCCCTCTCAACCGCTGTCACAACAACATTGGAAGCCTCGCCGGCTAGTACTTTCCAACCTGCTTTGCTACCGCCATGACGAGTCGATACTGAAAGATGGAGAACCCACCCTCCGCGCCACGTCTTTGATGCATCGTTGAAATGAGTATTCAATGGGCCGCGCTGGCAAACGATAGCATCAGCACCTCTTGCTTGAGTAATATTTTCTACAAGAGTTGCGATATCTTCCAATCCTTCAACTGGCCAATCTGAAGCCCCATGGTCGATTGGAATCCAAACTCCACGGCCAGTAGGAAGTAGTTTCTTGAGACGGGATTCGCGTATCTCCTCAATTTCCATTTCAGTCATACTTACACCACTTGCGCCCCTAAGGGGGCGCAGCCATGCTAAAGTATGTCGCTAAACATCACAAGTCCAAATCAACAATCAGAGGCGCATGATCTGATGCTGCTAAACCGGCTTCCCGATTTACCTCTGCAGACTTAAAAGCAGCAAATGCAGCATCATTGGCAAGGACATAATCAATTCTCCATCCGCGATCTAAGGCACGTGCTTGACCACGATTTGACCACCAAGTGTAAGGGCCCTTCTGCTCGCCAAAATGAATGCGATGAAGATCGTGCCAACCAGTCGATAAAAAGCGTGTGAACCATTGTCTCTCATGTAGTAAAAAACCAGACGTGTTTCTATTACCAGAAGGGTTCCAAATATCATTTTCAGTGTGAGCTATATTCAAGTCACCGCAAAGCAATGCAGGCTCATCAGAATCAATAAATTTCTGAGACCAAATTAATAAATCTTCTAACCATTGATCTTTGTACTGCTGTCTCTCAATACTAGCCCCACCATTTGGCAAATAGATATTGACACAGTGTAATTCTCCATGCTTAGTATGAAGCACCCTTCCTTCGGAATCTTGGGGGTCCAATTTTGTAGCAATCCCACGACCTTGTTCTGCCATATCTACCCTAGACCATGTGGATACTCCAGAATATCCTTTCTTTTCAGCGGGATGCCAAATTACTTCATGTCCTAAAGCGGCACTCCAATCGCTAGGCATCTGTTCAGGCAATGCGCGAACTTCTTGGAATAGCCAAATATCGGCATCTATCTCATCAACAAAATCATCCATGCCCTTGCGATGAGCAGCGCGTATGCCGTTGAGATTCCAGGTTACTACTCTCAATATTATGCCCCCCAACTCTTTCCAATATTTTGAACTGCAAGTAGTTTTGTCTAATAATGACTTCAAGAAAACTACACATATCTAGCACTTGTCGCAGGATTCGTTACCATGGCACTAGTTGAGATTTCTGGGATGGAGCGGCATTATGTGATGACATCAGAGACTGTCAAAGCACTTGATGGAATAGATTTGAGTATCAAAAAGGGAGAGCGAATCATCCTGCTAGGACCATCTGGTTCTGGTAAAACAACTCTGCTGAATTGTGTAGCGGCATTAGACAATCCCACCGATGGGAGTTATTCTTTTGACGGCGCAGAAGTACCCCGTGGGCACTCTGAGAAAATGACTTCTTTCCGCAGAGAAAATATTGGCTACGTCTTCCAATTCTTCAATCTTTTACAAGATTTGACAGTATTAGAAAACATTCTACTAATTCAAGAATTATCTGGTGAGCGCAACAAGGAAAGAGCAGTCGAACTACTCTCCTTAGTGGGTTTAGAAGGCGAAATGAACAGATTCCCAGCTGAAATAAGTGGCGGCCAACAACAGCGTGTTGCGATTGCTAGAAGTTTAGCCAAAAGCCCGAAGTTATTGTTAGGGGACGAACTTACTGGCAATCTAGACTCTACCACTTCATCTAAAGTGATGGAAGTGCTTGTCAAAGCGTGCGAAGCAGAAGACATCACAGTCATCATGGTGACTCATGATGAAAACCTTGCAAAATATGCTACAAGAGTTGTGCGCCTAGATAGTGGTAAAATTATTTCAGATGAAAAAGTAAACAATTGAGGTGAACAAATGTCGATGTTGTTGACCAAAAGATTGGCTAGAAGCCTTTGGCGTACCAAGTTGCGTCTTTCAGCTGTAATCCTAATGGTTGCAGTGGGCATCTTCGCTGGAATTGCTTTTGGAGCATATGCTAATGCCGCCACCGAGCTTTACGAAGAAATCTACGATGGTGAAGATGGAATAAATCTCCCAGATATCTGGGTGAAAAATTCTATTGAGACTTGGAATGAAAGTACCTCAAATAATCTCTGTCAATCTATTTCTGATGAATGGCCTGAATCAGAATATTCACTCAATAAATGTGAAGGTCGGCTGATATTGAATGGTTTAATGTATCATACAAACACAGATGGCGAGGAGAAACTAGTCCCAGGTGTTTGGCATGGAATAGATGAAGGAGATATTGACAAAGTCTGGATGCCCACTGAAAGTGAAATGTCATCTGGGCGTTTGGCGGAAACTGAAACTGAAATTGTTTTTGATAGCCATGCTGCTTTACCCATGGGAATTGAGTTAGGGGATTCAATAGTCCTAGGCGCTGGACACGGCAAAAAGCATTACACAGTGGTAGGAATTGGTTTTCACTCTCAGCACCTTTACTTTGCCCAAGAAGGTTCACTGTTGCCTGCTGATGCAGGAACTTTTGCTACTGGATACTTGACTGATACTGGACTTGAAAGATTGGCTAATCTTGAAGCGGGTTCCTCAAACCGTCTATTGATTGACATTGATGGAACACCATCCTATGATCTGCAATCAACTGATGAAAATGAAGGCGTAGAATTGAGTGCAATTATGGAAGAAATTGGAGCAATCGTAAATTCTCATTCTGACGCACCTTCCTCAACCCATGACAGGTCAGGAGTTGATTCAGTAGAATTTCTACGCGTTGATGCCGAGGGTGCTTCCAAAATGTTCCCATATGTTACCGGAATGCTTGCCATAGTCGCTGGCATCACCATCTTCCTAAGCCTGCAGAGATTAATACAATCCCAAGCCAAGGAAATTGCAGTTCTTCGAACATTGGGGATCCCAAAGAAATCCATTATGCCAGGTTACATCGTTGCCCCTATTTTCATAGGGATGATTGGGGCTTTAATTGGTACTTTACTTGGAGTATATTTTGGCGCCCCAGGTATGCTTGGTGTGTATTCAGACATTATTGGCTTACCAATTACTATAGGTGTGGGTTCAGACTTAATAATTCAAATTGTTTCAATTGCCCTGATTATCGTCATGCTTTCAGGGCTACGCCCTGCTTGGCAGGCATCCCAAATGCAACCTCTCGAAGTATTTCGTGGCCACCATGAAGTCAAACTCTCATCACGAGGGTTACAGCAAATTACAGCAAAATTGCCTGCCACTGTAGGGCTATCAATAAGATCAAGTCTACGAAAACCAATGAGATTGGCCTTCACCTTTTTTGCGGTAGGCCTCTCCATGCTAATTTTTGGATCGATGTTTTTCATGATGGGTACTATGGAAGAGGTGATGATGGGTGGCATCAAAGAAAATCAAAACTGGGATGTAATGACTTACGTTTATCCCGGTGGAGAAGATGCTGTTATTGAGTGGGCTGAAAATAATAGTGTAGAACATGAAACCATGCTCACATTCCCAATCGCTCTCCAAGATGATACACGTGAATTAATGGGTTATGGTCTAGAAGAGATGTCAACAGTTGATGATGACAAAGCAATGATGGTCATAGAATTGAAAGATGGGGTACTACCTCAGAATGGAACCGCCCCCCTCCAAATTCTAATCGATGAAGGTACATCCCAATTCCTTGAATGGAATGTGGGCGATGAGGTAATCGTGATGGTAGGAACTACACCAGTTGAAGTTGAAATCACTGGAGTTACCAAAGGCGAAGTTTCTCGAACAATATACTTCCACCGTTCTGATTTATCAGATTTAATTGGAATTGAAGCGACATCAGTACTTTTACAATTCTCAGATGATGATAGCATAGAAGGGCTTGCTGAAGTTACAGTCGGACTTGTGGTAAAAAAAGATATGATTCAATCATTTGAATCATTATTGGACAAGCAGCAATCGATGTATATTGCAATTGAAGGGCTTGGAATCATCATTGCTGTAGCAGTATTATTCAACACCTTGCTAATGAATCTCTCAGAAAGAGACACTGAATTGGCAACACTAAGAGTATTGGGCGCCCCAATGAATAAATTGGGAACGATGATGCTTTGGGAACATTTGGCAATTGGAATTGTTGGGGGGGTCCTAGGTGCACTCTTTGCTTACTTTGGAACTGTTGCAATGATTAGCGGAATGGTAACATGGGCCTTCCACATGACTGTAGAGCCTCAAATTATGCCAATATTGTCATTGGTTGGGATTGTCATGGCAATATCGATTGCACTCACGCCAGTTGGCATGTGGCGAATCAAGAAGATGGACCTTGTAGAGAAAGTCAAAGACCTCTCGCAATAATCATCAAGACGAGTCAGCATAGTTAGTTGCTAATTGTAAGCCAATGTAGTAGGCGACAACAGTCAATGCACATGCTGCTCCTAAAGCGGGCCAAAAATCCATTCCTTTGCGGAGGAATATTGGTAGTGAGAGAAATAGAACCATAGAAGGGATTACTAGCCAAAGGATACCAGTAGTGAAGTCAGCAACTTGCTCTGTGTCAGACGTATCGTTGTATAGCCAGATGATAGCTAAAAGAGAGATTAACGGAATTGAAACTAGTAAAGCACCCATCATTTCATTCCTTTTTGCTAACTCACTAGCACCTACTACCACACCACCTGAAAGCAGTCCGCGCACAACCAGTTGCCACCATATCATGAATGAATGAAGTAGGGGCAGGGGTTTTGATTCTCGCCCCTAATTATGGCGTCAATCCTCAGTTTCTCCAGCGAAGAAGCTTAGTGAACCCTTGAACAACTCCTCTCGACGACGTTTCTTGTTAGTGCGAATATGCATGATTGCGGCAATGAAAATCACACCAATGATGATTGGAATAAATAATTCGGCATTCAGCGCGTGTAAGAAATCGATTATGCTTTCAGCAGTATATGCCCAAGTGATTGAAGCCGCTGCTCCGCCAACAAAACAAGCAGTAAGTACGCGTAAAAACGGCATGCGAGCAACCAAGCCCATCATAGCCCCAACAAGTACTCCAGATGCCATAAATGGAATCCAAACAAATACAATCAGACCAAAGAAGCCCCAGCGGTCAATCTTTTCGCGGTTTTCGTGTGCGACATACTCTACTGAAGATAGAATGTCCCCCATGAATTGACTCTGAAGAATAGTGCCTGCTAATCCATCTTGACGCGCTACAATAGCTTGACCTTGATGCTCCCCTCCACCACTTTCTATTCTACCCGCACCTGTTCGATCAGCTAAAGTCGCAATCTCATTTCTACAAGATACTATGAATTCAAATTCATCGGGGTCATCAGATACTGTGTTCTTTAGGTGTTCTTTCAACTCATCTTCAATTTCAACATGTGTTCTTCCGAACTTGAAAAAGGCAAAACGCATCCTTGGTTTGTATATCAAGCGTATTGCAATCCTATGCTCATCATGAACAATCCAATACCCTTTTTCCTCAAGTTTAGGATTAGATGTGAGCATGAAATCTTTCAAACATCCTTCAACTCTTTTCTGTAAAGCAGCCGTATTGTGAATACCACCAAAGAAGTCACTGTAATCCTGAACTAATGCTGGCCTCTCGGCATTAAGTTCAGGAAGTTCAACATCACTAAGATTATGAGAAAGTGATTCAAAAGCACCATGATGGTCATCCAAAGCGTCTGCTTTCAATTGTAGTGGGGTCAATTCACCATAGGTTTTGAAGTATTTCACAACCACTTTCTGCATAGCAGTAGAAACTTGGCTTGGCTCAATTACAGCAGACTGTGTCGCCCTATAAGGGACGAGAACATCAATTGAAAGTGCCCTCTTCCGCATTTTGAATTCGTCCCAATCAATAGTTAGATGCAGCTCCTGTTCGCATCTCTCAAGTGCTCTTTGAACCACCCTGCGAAGTACGTCCTCACTGAGAATATCATCTATGTCCTTATGATAAAAACGATACATTAGAGGATACTGAACACAGAGGAAAAATATGCTCATTGAAAGTGAAATAAAGGCCATCCACCAAGCAGGTACTCCAGCAGAACCACCCGTGAGCATCGCTGTTTCTCTAC
>DASCSU010000080.1:0-7514 GCA_034399495.1 Candidatus Thalassarchaeaceae archaeon | reverse complement strand
CCTTCAAGGTACAAATCCATACACCTTCACTGTTACATGAACAGGTATTGCAACCATCTTCAGCAGGTTGGGTATCGCCAGGTGTACACTCTAACTCATCTGCCCCCCCACAGTGGTCTGAGCCGCGGTCCCATTCGAAAGAACCAACGATACAGTAGTTTCTGAGTAGTTGTCGCATTGGAGTGTTAGCACTGAATTTGATTTTGTCAATCTGATTAGAAGAAAGCCCTGCACGAGATGAAACATTGTCATAAGGTGGAGTAATGTAACTCATTAGATTAGATACAGTGCCATTTTCAAACCACATAGACTCAGCCATAGATGGATGGTCATAGGAGTAGAATACAGCAGGGTCATCATATTGACACTGGCCTGTGCTTAGTGTCTCATTCCACAGGCAATTGTAACCAGACCAATCAGAGTGCCCGTTACCAAATTCATAGTTTCTCTTGAAATTCTTGCGATATATTGGCTCATCCGCCTCGCCCATTGCCATGAATTGTGCCAAACTGTCAAAGTTCTGATGATCTCCATGGTAAGTCATCTGCCAAGCAGGCCAAACAAGTGCTTCAGAAAGTAATTGTTGGAACTCTTCAGTATCTTGGCTACTACCATTGTACATTGGCCAAGGCTCGCCAAATGGTTGGGAATAATCATCTCCAACAACTCTTCTAATTGCATCTCCACCAAATGCCATTCTTCCAACAAGGTTGTCGTAATCAAACTCCGCTTCTGCTTCGTCATAATTAGCAACATGTGTGTGACTGACTCCGAAATAGTGACCCATTTCATGAGGCAGGGTAACTAAATTACCATTGCTTAGTAAAACTGAATTGAGTTCTACACCAGCACCAAGAAGTGATTGGAATTCAGAATGGGGTCCACCACTCTTACCTCCTGCTTCGAGGTTCGGTCTAACGATGACCGTGATGTGTTCTGAACGGGCGCGTGAGGCGATTCTGAAGGCTAAACCTGTGTTATATTCATCATCTAGTGATAGATTGTCAAGGTGTTCTTGTGATACATGACGAGCGGCTAGTTGTTCTTTGAGTTCTGAAAGAGCTGTTGCATCATCGCTTGAAAGGTTCAATTGTGCCCTTAGGTCGGGCATGAACTCTTGGACTGTCCACTCCGCATAATAGTCATCAGATTCAGCAACTGCATCTGGAATAATAACTTCTTCAGCGGTTGCAAACTGGAAATTCCATTTACCAAAAACAGCATTTAGATTGTTTATTTGAACTTCAGTCCAATCCGCAGGGACATCATCAGCACTAACATTGAGATAGACCCAACGAATTCCGTACAGCCTGTTACTCGGAGCCTCAGCATAGTTAGTGGCACAGAAAGACTGGTTCTCAGCATCCATGTCTCCGGCATTGTTCCCAGCCCAGCAATCTACCCAGGTCAGTGAATCGTCTTCTACATAATCGTCCAACGCTGTATCTGTGTAGCCAGTCGCTTGTACAGGAGGAATTATGGAACTAAGAACTAGCAGAGCAACTAAAACAACACTTGAGTAAATTCGGGTATTCATGGTACTGCACATGAGCAATAGAACATGAAACCATCGGCATAATGTAATAATAATGCTCAGAAACGTAATTTTTCGGAATTTCCGTATCTCAAAGCATCCGTTGAATTGAAGTCAAGAGCCCGGGCCACGCCGTATTGGGAAGGGCCGGCATGAGAACTGGAATGGCTGTTCTGCTCTCGTTATTGATTCTGTTAACCAGTTTTTCTGGCTGCTTTGGAAGCGAAGAAGAGGCCCCCAAAGTTGAGGACTCTCCATTCAACTTTGACCAAGAAATACCAGCAACAACTTGGTATCATTATGCAGGAGGAGTTGATGCACTGAACGCAACTGCTGTTGAAAATGCAAACATTACAGCCAATCTAACAGGTAACAATCTTCCATTCTGGACTAACGGAAGTTACTACGGAATCGGCTTTACCACCTTTGAGCCTACAATGGGAATCACATCTAATGATAATCTCTACATTTCTAGTTGGGGTAGTGGCCCGGCAGGATCTACTGCAATGGTTCAATGTTCTGGGCTTATCGAGATGGAAAATCTATCAGATTATTCGTGCATAAATGTCTACGACCCAATTCTGCCTGTGCCAAATAGTAACGACCCCTATGTTTACGTCGATAAATGGACTGATCGCATCATGAAGTTCGATATGCATGCCCTACTAGGCATGACTGTTGAATGGTCAGATAACGAAGGTTCTTCTTGGTCACTACCTACTCCAGCAACATCCTATTCAGTACAAGACCACCAGACTATCTCTTCGGCACCATATCCAGCAGCAGCACACCCTACAACCTGGGTATTCTGTATCAATGGAAATTGGGAGGCCCCACTTTGCTCTACCAGTTTTGATGGTGGGAATACTTGGAGTCCTGAAGTTCCTGGAGCACCACTAGGATGCAGTAGTGGTGGCCTAAGTGCTCACATTGAAGGTGGCGAGAACGGGAATTTCTATCGTGGAAATCCTGGCTGTAGTGGCAGTGGTTACTCGATTTATCGTAGCACAAATGGTGGATTTACTTGGACTGAGCATCCCCTACCTACAGATATTTCAGGCACTGCTGATACTTGGAATGCTGAAGAAGCTCAAGTTGGGATTGATGATGAAAACAATGTCCACGCCATGTGGCTAGGAGCAGACAATATGCCATACTACGCATACTCACGCGATGAGGGCGACACTTGGAGTGATGCCATGATGATCGCCCCTCCCGCAGATTTAGTTGGAACTGGTTTCCCCGTAGTGACTGCTGGAGGAGAAGGAAGGGTTGCTTTTGGATATCTAGGGGATTCGGGTGGTGACAATTGGAATGGATACTTGACAATTCTAACTGATGCTTTTGGAGATAATCCATTATTCACCACTGTACAAATCAATGATGTTGGTGACCCTCTAGACACCACCACAGATTGTGGATACAACCGTTGTGGAGGATTTGGTGACTTCCTTGACATGGGAGTTGACCAATATGGACGCCCTTGGTGGAGCCTTGCCCACAATGAGGGCGGAGAGATTGGAATCTTTGCTACCATCACAAATGGCCCAAGCCTACGCGGAGAAGTAGAGGGACTAAGCCCAATGCCATCGGGTGGCCCTCAGACCCTTTGATGCCTAAGGTTGATGCGGAAAAGAGATGACCAAGAGGCTTCTCGCAGGATTACCTGCGATGATGAATACTCTAAGCCGACTGCTGTTAACAAATGATGACTGATGGGCGAACTGAGCGGGTATCTAATCCAAATTAACCATGTATTCATGGGTAAAGGCCTACACGAGTCAATATGCAACCGGGCGGAGGAGGATTCCCCATAGCCTCCCAAGGATATCAAATGCCAGCGGTACAAGCACAACAAGTTGCAGGTTCAGCACCTCTTGGCTACACCTATGTTATGCCAGAAGTAACACCCCTAAGCCCTCCACCTGAAGATCTACAACTAATCAGAGTGAGTAAGCCTTGGAAAATATATGGGCGTATGTTGGGCACAGTGATTGTTGCTACATTCATCGCTCAATTGGTTTTTCTAGTCCCTTATGGGCTTGCACTTGGAGACCCCACAATGTCAATCTGTGGCGGTATTTTCGCTGCGCCATTTGTATTTCTCCTCACCTTTATGCGAAGACCAAAATTAGTCCATCTACAAAGAGCAGTGCCGGATGATTTCGGTACAAATGTGCATAGATTACCTATGGGTGGTTCACTACAAACACCAACCAAAACTAGATTTTCTCACCACATCGTAAGGGATGACTCACTTCTCGACACCCCACCTAGCAGAACTGCTTGGATAGTCTTTGCAGGACTATTGGCCATCACCACAATGCTAACCATTCTCTATTTCACCTCAGAAGTAGGAGCAATCATTGCAATTCTT
The DNA here is from genome assembly GCA_034399495.1 of Candidatus Thalassarchaeaceae archaeon. GTDB lineage: Archaea > Thermoplasmatota > Poseidoniia > Poseidoniales > Thalassarchaeaceae > MGIIb-Q1. The sequence goes on along the minus strand of DASCSU010000080.1, from coordinate 3,603 downwards.
CTTTTCGTCATCATAGGAATTCCAGCTTGGTTACTTGGATTCTCGATTCCAGTGGTGGCTTGGTGGTCTTGGTGTACTCGCAGACTGGGACTTCACACGCGGCAACGTGAAGCGGAATCGTGGTTAGTTGCAGGTATGCTTTCAGCTATTCCTGCTCTCACAATAAACTCGATGATTTTCCCCATTGTTGCTGGTGTATTTTTCTCTGATTACATGGTAGAATTACTTCTCCCAGTAGTTTCAGCCCCAGTTGGTGAAGAAATATGCAAAGGGCTGTTTGTCTTAGCATTCTACTCTTCTATAGATTCACCTAAGCGAGGTTTTCAGATAGGTTTCACTGTGGGTCTAGGTTTTGCCATGCTCGAGAATTTAATCTACATCCTATCATCTGCATTTGGTGGCCCAATCGCATTTACAATGACTGCACTAATACGAGGAATCGGTTCCATCCCAGGTCACGCCTTCTGGACTGGATTAACTGGAACAGGTCTTGGTTGGTACCTAATGACTCAGAAACAGAAAGCCAACATAGGTGTTCAAACACCTGTAAATGTAGGTGAAAAGAGCAAGGAATCACAACTAGATTGGAAATTATTAGATCCGAAAAGTGGTGAATTTGTGGGTGGAGATGAGTCAAATAATGCCATAGTGGCACCAGCAACCCAATTATTAGGAGAGTTTCGAATGCCACTTCTTGAACCAATGAGTAATTTACGTGAAAAAGGTGGTTTACCAACACCAAAGCACCCTATCATCGGTTTATTGCTCGCAATGGCTGGACACGCATTTTGGAATGGTTCGCTGACATTTCTATCCCTAATTGGTGAAGCCCTAGATCTAAGTGAATTTCAAATCGGTATTATCTTTCTAATTTGGTCTGTTATTCTTGTTACTGGAATCCTTCTAATTGGTTGGGGCATTATCCGGGGCGTCATCAATACCCCAAACCCGCGTAGCGGATAACTTCGCATCGGTAAAATGCTGAAGGTATGCATTCGCGCGGCTCGACGATTCATCATTAGACACATTATTGAACTGAACCCTATGGCTGAGGCTCCAGTAAGGGTGGTAAAACATGGTAATTGATTACTTACTAAATGGCGTTCAAGTCGCCACTAGTGACCTTACAGAGATTGTAGGGGGCTTAGATGAACTCAACCTTCTGGTTAGTATTTCTCTAGTCATAATTCTAACTGTAGTTTCAAAATTAAAAAATATTCTAGATGGACCTGGAATTGCAACTGCAATAATATTGGGCTCTATTGTTGGAATCTTAGGCCATTGGACTTGGTTACTGATTTTGCTTGGATTCCTTGCTGCTGGTTCGGCTGCAACGAAATGGCGTTGGGAAGAAAAAACTGAGAAGGGTTTTGCTGAATCAGAAGATGGTCACAGAGAGTGGTCAAATGTCGTTGCAAATGGTGGCGTTCCAGGCGTTATAGCAATATTTGCTTTCTTTAACGAATCTTGGGATGCTCTGCTACCTGTTTATGGCGCTGCAATTGCAGTAGCTGCTGCTGATACATTTGCTAGCGAATTTGGTTGCGTTGATCCTAGAGTTCGCATGACTACCAACATGAAGAAATGTGAACCGGGACTTAACGGAGGATGGAGTCCGAATGGGCAAATTGCTGCATTTGTTGGGGCAATAATCATCGCCATCCTGACATGGGCACTTGGTTGGATTCTTCAAGGTGGTACAACTGATGGTGCTTTCACATTCATTGCTGTAGTGACAATCATTGGATGGATTGGTTGCCAAATTGATAGTTTGCTTGGTGCTACACTAGAAAATCGTGGACTCATTGGGAAGGGGCAGGTGAATGCACTTTCAATTGCTTGTGGATCCCTCATTGCATGGCAATGGTTCGCAAATATCGGTTGGCCAGCATGAATCTTTGATTATTATCCGCACCCTTAGGGTGCGGGCAGGTTGAAAGCGAATGGGTGCCTCACATCTCAATGATGAGCCGGAGTTGTAGCCTCAATAAATCGCGGGCAACCTTACCTGCTATGATACTCATCACCCTTCTAATATCCTCAATTTCACTTACAACAACAACCGCACAAGAGGATGAAAATATACCTACGGGACCTGGTCTTGATTGGAAAATGCCTACGACTCACCACTTATTTGTCAATGGCACAAGTGGCCCTAATGACCTAAACAGAGAATACCCATACTTCACTGGAGAACCGCCATTCATCACTTTTGGAGGTGGCTCAACTACTGTAATTGAGGTTCAATCTGAACCTGCAACTGAAACCGTGGTTCTATCTGGAGAAGCTGATGTTTACGTCTATGCATCACTAATTACTGACAACCCATTTTGTTTGATCTCCCAAGGACCTGATGGAACATCTGGTAAAACTTCCTTCACTGTTTGGCTTGATATTGGCACCACCACCATCATAGATGGCGAACAAAGTGATTGGCAAGTCATGGAAGATGGATGGGAAAGGCCGTATGAGTTTCATGTCAATGCAACTTATGATAATGTCACTCTTGGAGAGGGTGATGTTGTAAACATGGTAATCCAGTCAAACCACAATTGTGCTATACAAGGCAGAGTTTACTGGGATGCATACCAATCCGCAACTGGAGCAATTCTGCAAGGCGAAATGCTACAGCCAGAGATGTCTGTAACAACAGATGCAAACGGTTTAGCACGCATTGAATTCACCCCTATCAGCCCTTGGGGGCCTGAGGACTACGATGCTCAATTCATCGATATTGTAGGCCCACTAGGGGGTTGGGAAGAAGGTCAACATATGAAATCAAAACCCGCTGAAGACACCCATGTTGAACACTTTGAGGCCCCACATGGGAGTAGATTGGTTGAAGCAAATAGAAGTGCACTAGTTTGGATTAGTAATGCATCTCTTAAGCCAGGAAAATACATGGTTGATGCCTGCTTTATTCTAAAATCGGGAGATTATAACGAGGATTGTGATTCTGATGATTCAGACCACATCATAGCAGTCTATAGATTTGAAGTACCCACACAATCGGAGACAGTTGCAAGTTCTGGATGGTTCTGGTTAATTTCTATGGCTTCACTTCTAGGTTACCTTGGAGTACGTCTGAGAAATGGCTTGTTGCCTTGGCCAACACTAGTCCTTCTAGTCGTCTTGGCTTTTGCCACGATGATTCCTGCTGCAACTCTTCCAGAATTAGAACGTGGAGCGACAAGAGATGATTCTGCAGCCCCCTCATTCTCGCTACTACAGCACCCATCTAGTGGAGGTGAAAGTATGAGTTTGAACGATTTGCTATCAGGTAATGACGCATTGGTTCTAGGAGTATTCACATCTGGATCACCAAATGCAGAGCAACAGAAAAGGGATTTTGATAATGCAAGCGAACGAATTGGAGATAAAGTAGCATTTGCCCAAATAGCGACAGGAACGGGGGTACAACCTACCGATCTTGATTACTATGCTCAGATTTTGAATGGAAGTTGGCCCCTTATGATTGATGAATCCAAGGGCGAAGTTGCAGACCAACTTCCCACAAAAATAGCAGATGGTGTAATAATAATTGATTCTGCTGGGTTCATATCAAGCACTTCAGCAGGATCAATGTCCGACCAAAGAATTGTT
>DASCSU010000079.1:0-7617 GCA_034399495.1 Candidatus Thalassarchaeaceae archaeon | reverse complement strand
TAAATTACTAGGCTTTCTCAAATCCGTAGAATCTACACCTTCACCCTCAACTAGAGTTAAGGTCAAATCAGGGATTTCCCCTGGATAGAGAATTCTTTCAATAGTCACATATCCATCCATCTGGACTCTCAATAACATTGATTCTCTTGAAACTTCAGAAATGGTAAATCTACCCTCTGAATTAGTTTCAGTACGGCCTTCGGAATGATCATCCGATAATCGTATTAGTTCAATATCAACACCATCAAGGCCATCTCCACCTGTGCTATTTTCAGTATCCAATTCACTAAGCACTAAACCATGAACTTCAGCATCATCGTTATTCAAGAACATAGAACTTGAAACCAAGTCTCTTGGGTCTGAACTAATCAATAATAGTCCACTTGCTGCTCCGATTGAACTTCCAACTATGATTAATAAGACTGCGAGATTCAATACCCATTCATCCTCGGATCGTTCACGGAGTGCAGCAGGAAGTCTGACTACTGCTGGGTCACCGCCATCTTCTACTGCCCTCATGGCGGCGCGGCGACGGCGATCTCTTGTGCGCTTCATTCTCCTTCTGCGCCTAGCAATTCTATCAGAAAATGTAGGTATTGAATTATCATCAGCATCGAACTCCAGATCAATCTCTTCCTCCTTTTCGACGATGCCCTCCTCAACAAGTTCTTCACGGACTCGTGAACGCAGTGATTTGAGCCGCTCTTCGCGGTCTTTAGCGTCACTCATTCTCTATCCCCGCGATACTTCGTGGCCGCGGGGGGATTGTCAACCCCTCGGCTCCTAGTTAGTGAACCAAAGCCGTTTCCCCATAATACGAAAGCAGCGAAAGCGAAAAGCAGGCTAATCAAAATCATTAGAGAAGATTCAAGCATATCGTCCTGATTACCTAAGCCATCAATTACCTCTTCTGGTAAGTCAGAAGTTGAATTGTCCTCATCCATTACAGGGACCCAAGTCACTTGATGTATAATTGGCCACCACTTCCCAGTCAGCCAGAAAGTTTCACTATCTGAATCATAAGCAATTCCATTCAACACACCTCCAGTAAGAGGCACAGGATAAATTGAGGCAGCATCTATTGTTCCAACTACCTCACCCGAACTCAAATTGATGATGAATATCCACTCCCAATGCCATACATTTGCAAATACATAATCCCCAATGCATTCCAACTCGTTAAGATTATCCAAAGGGGAACCATTGTATGAAACCGCTATGGTATCTACAACAGAAAAATTATCGTGGCTACGAATAGTTAAGTTTGAACTACCGTCACTCATCACGAAATTTGCACTATTGGAACAGAGCCCCCAGCCTTCCCCCTGATAGGAAAAATTACCCGTTTCGGTAAAAGTTTCAATATCATAGATATGTGCTATTTCACTCTTCCAAGTGAGTTGAACAAGTGAGCCATTGTATAGTGCTAGACCCTCACCAAACTCATTATTGTTGAGGGCTATAGAATTAACAACCTCACCTGTAGTAAGATTGACCTCTCTTAGAGTGGATTCATTATACCTGCCAGTACTCTCGTAAAGTACGCCATTGTGAATTAGAAGGCCTTGTGTAAATGCCTCATCATCATGAGAAACCGTTTGGATTATATCCACTTCATAATGATTAATTTCTGGCGGTTCAGCACTAATAATTGAGCCAAAATAGGGGCTTAAAAACACAGCCATTACCACCAAGGTAATGAGAAGTTTAGGAGATGAGAACTTCGAGACCATGTGACACCCCCGCCTTGGCGCGTATGAACCATGCTCCATGCGCTATTAAATAGGTCCTGAGCCAAGCATGACATGAGATAACGTAGTTATCCTCATGGTGGTATTGTAATGCAAGTTCGAACATCTATGTTCCTCACGATTTTGATGATAGCGGCAACACTAGGCCCAGCACTAGCGCCACAAGTTGCTGCTGAAGGGCAAAACAGCCCTCCTGTAGGGGAAATAATTGGCGATATAGCAGATTTTGATGCATCAATTCATGGCAAACCATACATGACTTTTGATAATGAGACCATCTATTCAGCCACTCGATTACACAAAATGGCGTGGGCTGATGCCGGGTATCCAAACCTAGTGATGCCATTCGCTCACAATAGCAATGGGAAATCAACCAGTAAAGCTTGCACACCAATGACAGAAGGGCAGAGCACTACCGTACCTATTAGCGGTAGTACCATCACGGTTGATGTAGAGAAAACCACCTCTACTGCGGCTTTCCTAGTAGAGTCTGGTGCATCAATATCAAGTTCTGTTTTGAACAATCTAGCCTCAACATGGAGTTCTTCGGTATATCCCACCAACACACAGTATTTCGGCACGGAGCCCGATTTAGACAACAACTGTCAAGTCCAAATTGTCATTTACGCAATTGATGGACCAGCCAACATTGGCGGATATTTCTCCCCGGGTATAGCAAATTCCAGAGAAGCAATCTATGTTGATATTGACGACCTCACTTGGGCTAACACCATTCTTGCCCATGAGTTCCAGCATTTATTGCATAACGCTCGTGATCCATTCGAATATCTATGGGTTGATGAAGGAAATGCAGATATGGCCGCTTACCTGAATTTTGGTGCTACTAGCACAATTATTGGACATGCAAATGCATGGGCACAGTTCCCTGAAACTTCCGTTAGATGGTGGAACCAATCAGACAATGGTGCTGACTATGGAGCAGGGTTCCTTTTCATGCTCTTCCTTGCTTCAAAACTTGGAGGAGGACAAGCAATCCAGAGCCTTGTCTCAGATACAGCTACTGGTGGAGATGGAATTGTCAATTTGGCTAACAATCCAATTCCTGGTTCGCCAGGTAACATAGGAAGCACCATGCCAGACATCTTCGCAAATTTCACGGTGGCTACTTTACTAGATGACTCGCAAAATCCCTTCGGACTAGACAATATTGATATGTACCAAAATTGCGGTAATTCACAATTTTGCAAGATGCAAATTACAGATGCAAATAGCAACTGGGGTAGCATTTGGCAACGACAGGGAGATGAACTCCATGGTTGGGGAGTCAGGGCTTACAAGTTCACAGGAGGGACTGGCTCGCCACTGAATGTAATGGTTCAAGCATCTGAAATCGGCTTTGCAGGAAGGCTTGTCTATCGAAATATTGCCACGGGAACTTGGACCTCTGAACCTCTGATATTCAATGGAGGAGTTGCTACTGGCCTCGTTACTGGTTTTGGAAATGTCTCTGATGAAGTGTATGTCTTGACTTGGTACGAAAGTCTTGTTGACGACTGTGACTATGCAATGGCCAACTGTGGGTGGCCTGGAGGATCTAGTTCCATCTACCCTACTGCGGCTGTTGATATCTATGCTACTCTCATCTCACAGCCCGCCACAATTAGGCAGGATGGGTTGAGAATGCATGACCGTGATAACAATACCATGGATGACACTATGGAGTGGATTCTGGAAATTAATTCAACCGCATTTTGGGAATCACTCGACATAAAAATAGAGGCATTCCACAACAACACATTGTATGATGAAATCACAATTCCAATTGGCGTGGGTCAAGGGACGCCCACCAACCGTTCAGTTTGGTTTACACCCCCTTGGGATGGAGATTGGCAATTGTATGCAAGACTGTTTGACCAAATCGGTTATCCTGTTGCCAATGCAGCAGTATTGACACTACCTACAACCACATCAAATATGGCACCCGTATCTACTGGAAGTCTCTCTTCAAATACTTCACAGACTTGGCTACCAATCGAATTTATTGGTTCTGGTTATGACATATGGGGATTTTCATCTGATAACGAAACATTCACCCATAACGCCTCACCTACTGGTTACATCTGGGATTTCGGTGATGGTGGGCAATCATGGCTCAGAACTCCTTCTCGAGCTTACACCCAAGTTGGTGACTTCAACGCCACTCTAATGGTAACAGATATTGGAGGAATGAATAGCATTGAACAGGAATGGGCAATCAACATCACGGACACAATAGTGCCAACCGTAAAAATTTCAGTAGGCGGACAAGAAGTACAAGGTGGGTTGACTCTTTTGACAACACAAAGCGTCTTGTTTGAAGCGCACATGACCGATGATAATGTCCCCAATCAGCACTTAGACTTCCAATGGGACTGGGGAGATGGGACTTCTGAAGGAGGAATTGGCGAGGTCGAAGCCGCTCATTCATGGAGTAATGGCTCTGCTAACGGTACAATTTACACACTAACACTAACCGTTAGTGACGGGACCTTCGTCACAAATCAGACACTCTACATTATCATCTTGAATAGAGTACCGCGTCAGATATTCGATTTACCAATAGATGTCGATACTTTGACCCCACTACCACTTCCAACAGTATTCACAGATGACGATGGAACTATTTTATCATGGGAATGGTTTTTCGATGAAGCGGTCAATCTAGAAGGCGGTACGGTAACCAAGTCTAGTTCTTTTGATATGCTCGCTACAACTGATGAAAACCCCACCCCTGCATGGCTGACACCTGGTTTGAAGAATGTAACAATTATTGCCACGGACAATCATGGGAACAGCACTATGGCGGTTCTCAGAATCACCGTGAATAACCAACGCCCTGTGGCGCTCTTTGACAGACCTGATGACGGAGATACTGAAACCTCCTATATGTTCCAAAGTCACTCTTGGGATCCTGATGGGACAAATGGCAATATGTCTACCATTTGGACCATCACCGAGGGAAACACCACAGTAACAAACCAAACTTCAATTGTCTTTACTTTCTCAACACCTGGCACTCATATTGTAGAACTTGTAGTCATTGATGAAAGAGGGCTTGCATCCCTACCTAAGGCTTACATCATTGTAATCAGTAACCCATTGCCAATCCCTGTGATGACTATTTATGAGGCCCGGGACCCAACAACAGGTGAGCCAATTGATGCACCAAGTGAAGACGATAGCCAATTCAACTGGCGCCATACATTCACCGACTCTGGAGATATATTTGTAGCTCCTAGTGCATGGCTCAGATTCAATTCAACGGGTACCCGTGATGGAGATTCGCAATTTGAAGGAATGGATGTACCAATAGATGAGAGTGACCCTAACTGGAATGGAATCGTTGAATACACATGGGACTTTGGTGATGGTTCACCATTAATCAACCAACCAAACGTATGGCATTCTTACATCACACCGGGAATGTACACTATCACCCTCTCAGTTCGAGATGGTTTTGGCACCGGTGATGTGAACCAAACTACACGAAATGTGTATGTAGCTAGCGTACCAGAAATAGTCACTAGTACTCCTTTTGATGATTCGGTGTACTCTGGTGGAGAATACCTTCTCACAGGTTCTGCTATTGATCACGATGGAACCCTTGGATTTAGTGCATGGTGGGATGATGATGTATTGTTCGACAGCGACGGGAATGGGGTCCTAGACGATGACCACGATATTGCAGAATCAATTGTTGGGCAATTGGCCTTGACTTATAGTTGGGATTTAGATGACCGATTAGATGTCGATGATGATGGTGATAACACCAATGATTGGGTTGATGAAAGCTTTAACAGATATGTCATGGCAAATTGGAGTGAATCAGGTGAAATTTTCGTCGCACTGAAAGTTTGTAATGGGATAGGAGTCTGTACCGAGAAGGGGTATCCTGTCCGAATCAGAGACCCTTCAGAACAAGATGATACTCTAGCAGACTTCAGTCTTGATTCACTTTTGCCAAAGGCAGAAAGTAGTGGGCTACTCCTAGGAGCACTCTTAGTCATTCTACTAATCCTTGGTTGGTTAGTAATGCGACAGCCCACAGAAGTCGAAGAGGATGCTGGAAAAGAAGCGGAAAATTATGATGTTTCATCGGTAGTTACTGAAGGGGGCGTACTCGGCATGGATCAACATGCTCCACCTCCCAAACCAAAGCACCTAACGACATCTGACAGACGTAGTGGCGAATCAGGTTATGTGCGGCCTGTGACTTCGAGAAGACGCAGGTGACATACAGGATGCGTCGAACGCGTTGGAATTACGGGCCAGATTCACTTTCATTGATAGTCTGTCTACTGCTGATTTCACCAATTGCAATTGCTTTGCCTGAAGCGCTTACAAGCATTGCTAGTGCTGCATCTAACTGTAGTTATGATTCCAAAAATGCTGCTAATTGGCACGACGAAATCAGTAGTTTCAATCTTAGTGGCAGTTCAAATAATGAGTATTATGCCTATGATGATGGGTTTGGTGAGTCAATGGATGAGCCATTTTGGAGTGTTGGAATGGGTGATAATATATACAACACTACCAAGTTAGATGCACTTAGAAGTGACTTCCATGCCTCCTTTCAGGTAAATAATGACTCAGCTTCAGGACTCAGATTGAATCTCACAACTGGTTATCGTTATACATTTTGTTTTGTCACACATTCAGATAATACAAGCGAATACCTTGAAGCCCCAATGGTAGATTTCTATCTCCTCCAGGATTATGATTGGGACTATTATCGCACAGATTACGAAATGAGAGTTTGGGAAGAAAGAGATATGCTCAACCAGATACCACCTTCATGGAGAGATCTTACTGCCTGGATGCCATACCGTGATGTCCACTCATACGAAGGAGAAAGAGCCGTGGATTTTTCGGTGAGTCTTGATCATGATGAAACAACTGGCGCATTATTTGGATTTGGACAGGAAGAATCTCAGTGGATGTACCTAATTGTAGATGGGTGGGACAACATGAGAGATTCAGATACGCCAGCACCCCACCGTAACTTCACTGCTGACATCAGCATCATGGTTGAGGAGCGGTTAACACTTCCCAATTTCACAGTTTCATGTGTTTGTTGTGGGCTGTTTTCTCTTTTGATAGCGGCCCCCGTGATAATTCATTCACGTTTCCAAAGTGCAGGGGCTGGTTCTATTGGCGTTCAAGGGGTTGATTTGATGCCAATGCTTGAAATTGAGGCAACCAAAGGTGCAGCACCCCCTAATCCACCTTAACTAGAAATTAGTCTACAACCGATTATGTATACTTGGCCTCAATTAGTATGACCAAGCATCTTCCACGCAATTCGCAAATCTTGGACATTAATCAGCCCCCTATCCGCTAGACTGAATCCCTTTTTGAGAGTGGTGAAAACTAATGATTGGTTAAGCAAAGGTGCATGCATACGCGCCCAATCACCACCAATACCTAGACCCATTAGAGCGTACTTGTGTTCGCTAGATTTCAATTTCCAAGCCGCCTCAAAAATGCTCAAGGCATCATCATGATTCTGAGTTTGATAGCAAATTTTGACGATGTCTCCACTATCACCACTAGAACCTACTAAATCGATTATTTCATCAGTTGTCGCAGTAGATTCCATGTTGTGTACAGATGCTACAACCTTGGTACCTGAGTCAATTGCTGCTGCAAAAAGCTTCTCACGTTTTTTCTTAGGAATAGACAGCTCAAGATCTATCCAAGAAACACCACTAGCTATTGCCTGCTCAAGAATTGAGAGTCTTGCGCCTTCATCACCAGGAAATAAACCACCTTCACTACGGTTACGACAGGTAAAAAGAACGGGCATTTCAATCCCCTTCTTTAGTTGCCCTATTGACTCTGATACATTTACTGAATCAAGTGAACG
>DASCSU010000078.1:0-7748 GCA_034399495.1 Candidatus Thalassarchaeaceae archaeon | reverse complement strand
ACTTCTATCAGAGCCGATGGCCCAAATTGCACTACTTGTAGTAATTATTGCGATAATCTTGGCTCTAATCAGAACTCGCAAAAATGAATTTGATGATGAAAGATGGGTCTGATTATTGCTATTTACTCAAGTTAGTGGATAACATGTCAGTACATTAGTTGAAATATAATCCCCACCCCCGATGAACTGGGATTAATATGAGTCTTGTAGGAAATGAAGCACCGGATTTTACGGCAACAGTAGTGACAGCAGATGGAGGGTTTGAGGAATTCACTCTCTCGGACAGAAAAGGAGAAAAGTACGTTGTACTATTTTTCTACCCTCTAGATTTCACCTTTGTTTGCCCATCAGAACTTCTCGCTTTCGACCACCGAATGGACGAGTTCACAAAGCGTGGCGTAGAAGTCGTTGGATGTTCAGTTGATTCAGAGCACACCCACTGGGCATGGAGGCAAACAGCAATTGAAGATGGTGGAATTGGTTCACTCAACTACTCACTAATCGCTGACTTAGACAAGGAAATTGCATACCAGTACGATGTTCTACACGAAGAAAAGGTTGCTCTACGTGGTTCTTTCTTGATTGACAAGGAAGGAGTTATTCAGCACGCTGTCATCAACAACTTGCCTCTAGGACGCAATGTTGACGAGATGATTCGCATGGTTGATGCTCTACAATTCCACGAGACACACGGAGAAGTGTGCCCGGCAGGATGGAATGCTGGTGATGATGGAATGAAGGACACCCACGAAGGTGTTGCTGAATACCTCTCAAAGAATGCTGACAATCTCTGAGATTTAGCGATTCGCCAAATCATGGCTGGTCTCGCATTGAACTTGCTCAGATGCTAGACTTGGTAGCGGATGGAGAAAGGTTCTGCTTGCATCTACAATGAATCTGCCAGCAATTGCTTGACGGCCAAGAATCAATCTATGTCGCATGGCTGAGCGATTAACAAGGCAAATTTCTGCCTCAAATTTCTCACCACCTACTTCTAACATCGTTCTGATGGCTGGTCTTTCAGTCACCTTTCCCCCTGTATCTTTTATTGTCCTATATCCAATACATGGGGCTTTTCGCCACTTTGATTTTGCTCGCAACTTGAAGTGAATAATCTGTCCTTTGGATGTATGAACGAGGTAGTATTCCTCGGCATGCAAAGCACACGCTCTTGCCCCAGTGTCGAACTTAGTTCTTAGTCGGCGTACGCCTAGTTCTGGAATCCTCACCCACTCTCGCCATCCGACCTGCCTCACAAGACCACCTCTGCGAGGCCCGCCGCCCGCGCACCCTTTGAAAAGGATGCTATCTCATGTTAAGGCAAGAGACCTTCCATAACAGCCTTCAACCGGGGCATCCCACGAGTAGCATGGCCTTCGTCTCAGAGAGACGCGTTGACTTTCCAATGGTCGATTTGGCCAAGATAGTATACTACCCACAATTCTGGGACCTAGCACATCGATTCTACGAGGAATCCTGGGAGTACTCTTGTGGCATGCACTATAACACCATACTCTCAGAGCACATGATCGCATTTCCACTCGTCCATAGTGATGCCCAGTTCCTGCACCCGGTCGCTTATGGCGACACCATTCAATGCACCCTAACGGTACCGAAGATAGGAAACACGTCAATCAGCTGGAGGTACGAGTTCCGCAACCAAGACGGAGTGCTGTGTTGGACTTCGGACCAAGTTACAGTATGCACCGACATGAGCGAAGTTCAGAGTAAGTTGACTGTGCCCGAATGGATGCGAGAAGGACTGGCAAAACTGGCTCCTGAGTGACTTCACTGAAATATGGCCCGAAAATCGGAAAAAGGCGTTTTTTCGCTTTATTTGTTCTGTGCTAAGAGGGGTAATGGTGAAATGGGACGGGCTACACCTGCTTATTGATGCGCGAGCGGAGATTGCCAAGTGCGATACTCATAGCACTACTATTTTTGATGGCTGTCCCGGCCTCATTTGCTAATGCAGGTGATGCAGTTGTCATGCAACAAACTGGTGAGCAACCAAGTCACGAGAACAATACTTTCTATATTTGGGGACAAGGTTCTGGAACACCTTGCTGGGGACACTTCAACAACTCAGACGACGGTAGTGCAAACGAAGGTTATGCTGAGAAAACACAAGCAAATGGCAAGATGGAAATTGAATGGACTTGTAGAATGGACCCTCAATTAGCCGATGACTTTGCTTTACAAAATGAAGGCGAAATTCAAGTTCACATAATGATTGATATCAATGGGGATTGGGAAAATGGTGTGGGTAATTGCCAAAATGACTGTGAAAACCTCAACATCTCGCTGATGAAAGGTGGTTTGGAAGTTGCTAGATACGAATACAACGCTATGACTAGTGGAGAAAATGAAATTGCCATTACTTTCCCAGTCAATGAAACTCTACAAGTTTGGGATGACGCTACTGATAACCCCGCAATTAGAGTTAGAATGGTTCTATACGCATCTAGTGGATTCGGTTGTGGCTGGTTTATAGACTGTGACGCACAATTTAGGATGTACTTCTCAGGCCAAGAAGAAGCACAATACAACGGAACTGTAACCTTCCCGATTCTCAATGAAACTGCTGCTGAAGAAATCTTAGGTCCCGGAGATACTGGAGGCGATGATGATGAAACACCTGGATTCGGAATCTTTGCTGCTGCTAGCGCAATTGGAATGGCGGCATTCGCTCGACGCAAACAAGAATAATTTCACATAGATGAAATTGTTTGACTGATCGCTTCAGCACTCATTTCACAGTTAGCCTGGGCACCATCTGAAAGCCGTTTGATGGTTACTTGTCCTGACTCAATATCTCGAGGACCTACAACCATAGCTAATTGTGCACCTGTATTATTTGCCCAAGCCATGGATTTGCCGATGCTACGCTCTCGTAGTTCAAGCAAGACGGGCTGACCTGTAGCACGAAGTTCTGATACAATGGTAAGAACCTGTGAAACATCCACTTTGAAGGGAATTACTGCAAGAGTTGCAGCACTAGAGTCCTCGCCGGGAACAACTTCGCTTCTGCCACTTTTCTCAGCCTGAATCTCTAGAGCAAGAAGCACTCGGTCAAACCCTAATCCAAAACCGCAGCATGGGTCAAGTTCATCTAGCCCAAAGAGGTGGAATAATTTGTATGAACCTCCACCACAAACTTGACCTTCACCGCCCAGTTCATCGACCATAATCTCAAACACCATTCCGGTGTAGTAATCAAGCCCTCGTGCAACGGTTAGGTCAACAACTAGAGATGGAGGATTAGCTCCCAATGATGAGAGATTATTGAGCATCTCCTCTAATTGGTCAAGCGCCCCACTTTCCACACCCATGCTTGTGATTATTTCACGGGCTGAAGCCAAAGTCTCTATTCCACCATTGAGTTGTGCAAGTGATTGTAGATTTGTTACTGCTGCTGAATCTATACCAGAATCTGCTAAACCAGCAAAATCTCCTTTGTCAAGAAGTCGCATAGCGTCTCCAACTGCATCGCCTTCAAGTCCAAGGTTACTGAGAATATCATTCAAGACTCCAACATTTCCAATTTTGAGTTGCCACCCCTCAAGTCCTGCAGCCTCTACAATGGCGCAAGCAAATGCTACTACTTCTGCTTCAGTCAATGGGCTAGGGGCTCCAATAACTTCACATCCATATTGCCAGAACTCTCTATATCTTCCTCGCTTTGATTCCTCATAGCGGAAACATGAGCCGAAGTATGAGTAACGGGCTGGCTTGGGAATCTGTCCTTTCTGCTCTGCAATCATACGCATTACTGGGGCAGTTAATTCAGGACGTAGCGTCAAATCTCTATCACTTCGGTCTTTGAAAGCATACAACTGATCGACTACACTTGTTCCCGACTTCGCTGTAAATAGTTCTAGACGCTCAAAAGTAGGTGTTGCAACCCGCTGAAAACCGTAGCAAGATGCGACTTCGTCACACATTCTTTCGAACGCTAAGCGTCTTCCCATTTCCGCAGGACCGAAATCGCGCGTGCCGCGCGCTCGCTCGAACATGAAGCGGGCCGCTCACCCATTATTCTTCAAATCCGCCCCTTAATAGAGTCAAAAAGTCTCATTCTTCTTCAAAATTAAGAAGTAGGGATTTATCAAATTCAGGGGGGAAAGCTAGCCAACGGAGAAAAGCGAAGTTGACAAAACCAAAGAGAACTGTGTTAATTAGCCAAGCGAATCGGTGGTAAATTTCCATCTCTGTAATCATAAGATGGAATGTAATTGTTGATAAAATTAGAATTGAGGTGTAAACAACTGCGGCCCAACGCAAACTCGCTAGATAATTAGCCGCTGAGCCAAATGTGAATCTGTAGTGAGCGTAGTGGCACTCAATTTGACCAATTAAAATACAGGCCGCCCAAGCTGATTGAGAACGATAAGTATCAGTTAGATTAATCCAGAAAAATAATTCATACACTAAATAGGCAAAAATGGAATTGAAAATACCAGTCATATTGAATCTAATATATTCGTTAATCATCTTCTTAGGGGTCCATTGAACTGCTAGCATTCTATCGTTTAGAGTGAGCATTTTTTGCTTCACTTTGCGACCGGGCGCTGAGGCAAGGCGCTTAGCACCAGTGCCTGTCTTAGAAGCCAACTTTTTGGCATTCTCTTTAGTGATACGGCGTTTTTTATCCACTATTATCACTCCCACTCAGGCCACTCGAAGTCGTCTTCAAGTGATACAGGACCCTTCTCTAACTTGACTTCTTCGGGGATCATGATTCCAACTTGCAGAGATACAGGACCTTCATCCTCAATAATATCTGGGACTGATTCAACTGGTTCAATATCCGGTACAGCAACAGTTTCGGGTATTTGTTCAAGGAGGAGAATCTCCTCTTCACTTCTTTCAGCCCCAGCAACTGCTACTACCTCATTGTTACTTGCACCTATCGAATCAAGGTTTGATAGAGCAAAAGAAACCGCTTCCGAACTTGGCGCAACAGAATTATTTCTCTTTCTCTCCCGTAATTGAACTAGAGATTGTTGCCTCTCATGTTCACGGGCTTTGGCCTCCTCACGTTGAAACACTTCGCGGATTTCACGTTCTTTCAAACGACGATCTTGCTCTGCTTTTGCTGCTGCTGAAGGGCGATCCCAACGCCTCCAAAAATAATAGCAAAGTGGAATTGCAACTAAGGCGAGAATGACGCCCAATAAAGTCAACACAGACAATTCCATATCTCGGCGAACTAGGACTAGAACTTCAATCAGCCGTTATATTGGATAGTGCTCTTGCAATATGAGGGGGGACATCAGAAGCAAGAAGGCCAGGGCCAAACTCATTTGCCGTCATCATACCAGCGACCCTCATAACATAACAAGCAAGACGGGAAGCAGACCATGGTGTCATCCCTTGAGCAAGTAAGCCAGCAACCGCTCCAGCGAGTAAATCTCCTGTGCCACCAGTAGCCATGCGTGGGTGGCCACCAATACACTCACAGTATCTACCCTCTAAGCCGGTCAATTGGTCAACCGAACCTGTACGAATAATCACGCGGCTCTCTGAAGGAATATCCTCAGCAGCCAATATATTGCTAGGTTCTTCATCCCAAGCCCACATTCTCAATTCCTGAGCATGAGGTGTGGCTACACCTGTCAAACCCTTAGGCCACACACCTTCATCAAGTGCATAGATTGCATCGGCATCAATTACAGTTGGAATCTCTAATTCAGATAATTTTTCTATTATTTCGCGGGCCATGTTTGTTGTTTCTTCTAACCTACCCAAACCAGGACCAATTAGGACTGCATCAAATGATTTCTCGTCTAAAAGTTTGAAGATTTCATCCCGGGCCCTCTCCCCTAGATGGTCTTCATCGAACAAACGTTCAGGAATTAGGTGATCTGGCCATGTTGCTCGGTCAACTGCATTTCTTGGCATTGCGACATGAATCAAGTCACAACCAATTCTAGCGGCCGCCCTACCTGCAAGGATTGGGGCTCCGTGATATGGACCGCCACCAACTATCAACACCCTTCCTCGCTCACCCTTGTGGGCTGACGGATCTAGGGGGGGATAGCAGAGCGCATCTCCTGGTCCGCAATTTACTGTTTCAGGTGGCCATGGTAGTGGTGCCACAGTAACTTCACCTACATCGATATACAACATATCTTGCTTCTCTGCATGAAATGTTACTGTCGCATCTGCAGCCAAGAATTTCTTGGAGCCAAGGCCTGAAGGAATATCACAAGCCAGCACCAAAGGAGGATTATTCGGCTTTACCCAGTCTATCATTTTAGCAATATTTCCTCTTGGAGCACCTTTGAGCCCAACCCCTAACAAGCAATCAATAAGAAGTGATGGTGTACCAAAATCGCACTCTTCTTTCCAAACTTCTACTGATGGACACTTTGTTCGAAATGATTGAGCGACTTCTCCCTTCTGTGATTTATGGCTTGCAATTAAGCGCACTGTTCCTCCAAATTCTATCAACTCAAGAGCAGCAACAAAACCATCACCACCATTATTCCCTGGACCACACAGAATGAGAATTTCACCTTCGGGTGCCATTGTAGCTGCTTTGTGAGCAAGTGCCTTACCTGCTGCAGCCATCAAATCAGAAACTTTGACTCCTAGTGCCTCAGCATTGGCGTCAAGAACGGCAACTTCACGCCAGTTGAGAAGCCAAGTCACGGGTTCACCTAATGTCACTCAAACGGCAATGCGTCTTGAACCCACCCTCAAGCGAGTTCAGCATCCAAAACATCGCCATAGACACCTTCCCAACCGGGGGGCACTTCACCGACCTCAACAATTTGAGGGTCACTTCCACCTGGCAAAGTCTCGATTGAAACCTCTGCTCCTTCTGGAACATTTCGAAATAGTGGGGCGTCTCGTAACTCCCAGTTACTTCTGTTAAACAATTCTGTAATCGCATACCCTTCACCAAGATATACGGGCCTTCGTGTCAAAATATAATCATTGAAACCGATGAATAGGGCTGCTACCACTCCCCAAAACAAGAGAATGATTCCTGCCCCATGTGGATCGGAAGGATTGAATGCAGAATACCAAGGGTCAAACGAGGAAATTAGATCTCCAAAGTATGACACTATGAGAACCGTGAAGAGAATAGGGAATGCGAAATACATGATGAAATCCCAAGCTCTTGGAACCCACAAATCATTGTCACCTGTATTGATAAAATCGTCTCTGAATCCAGACATTCCATGTTTAATGAATGATGAAACCCCACCTTCAATTTCGCCTTCATCTACCATACCACGCCACTTGATGTAGCCATATTTCCAGATGCTGAAAGCAATAAATAGTCCACTAAACATTAGGCCATAACCCCAAATGTGGTCTTGAACTTCAAGGAATGCGGGGAATGCAACTCCTTCTGCATCCATTTTTATCCAAACAAATGTACTTGGCAAACCAAGAAGGAAAATTGCGGCTGCTGTAAATGCAACTGCTTTGTTGCGCTCAATTCCATGGTCAACGAAGTTACGAACGCATAGTTCGACTGTTGAAATCATTGAGGTAAGTGCTGCGAAAGATAACCCAAGGAAAAAGGCCGTCATCATTACCCATCTACCACCAGGTCCTCCGGGTGCTTGCGCGAAAACTTCTGGTAATGCCAAGAAAGTGATTGCGCTACTACCACCAGTTACTACGGCTAGTGGGTCGGGGGATGCTGCGAAAATCGCTGAAAGTACAGCCAATCCTGCTATGATTGAGATGCTGTTGTTAGCCAATCCCATAGTTGCGGCATTTAGGAC
>DASCSU010000077.1:0-7842 GCA_034399495.1 Candidatus Thalassarchaeaceae archaeon | reverse complement strand
CCTATTGCTGATGCACTAAGGAGACGTCAAGTAAGCCAAGCGGCAATGTTCATCATGACATTGCCAAATTCTACTGAAGCAGTTGCTGAAGTAGCAGAACGCATTATATTTCAATAATTAAGTCCCGTGTGATTTGTATGATAGAGGCATCTGATGTGGATGTATCTGAGAATTCATTTATCCGCTCTCCAGCAGCAATTATGGCCGCAATATCAGGTGGGGCCTTGGCAGTTTCTGCTGTTCTAAATCCTAGCAAGGTTACTGGATTGAGTCTCTGTCCAATATTTCATCTAACTGGAGTAGAATGTCCCTTTTGTGGGATGACTCGTTCTTTTGTTTCAATCACTCATGCACGTTTTTCTGAAGCATTGGATTACAATCTAGGATCCCCGTTAATCTATGGGGCATTTGTTTGGATGCTATTTGCATCAATTAGGGATTTGAGGAATGGTCAATACAAAGATATTCCATCAACTCCTAAGTGGTTGTATAATTGGTGGCTTGCGCTAACAATACCTGTATTTGTATGGCTTTTTTGGAGCCGATGGTTAAGTAATTTGTTTTGATTACTTTACTAGAGGCATTCCATTGGAATCAGTCATGCTACCGGTTACTATCATAATTAAGTCAATTAACCACCAAATTCCACAACCACCAAATGTAACTAACTTGAGTATACCAAGTAAAGTGTGGCCAAGGTAAAATCTGTCAACTCCCAAACTACCTACGAAAATAGATAGTAGTAAAGTTACCATCCAATCCTTTCCTTGGGGGGCAACTCCCATTGCGTTTGACATGGAGGTGGCTGCTCCGGTTACTCCCATATTTGTTGCAACGCCAGGTGCCATTGCTGGTGCAGGAGCCGGTGCAGGAGCCGGTGCAGGTGCTGCAGGAACAAATCCTGGGAAATGTTGCTGCGTGTATTGTAATGCACTGTCAGGCGTGTGCCCTTGTGCTATCAGTCCATCATAGTATTCTTGTGCGCCACTCATGTTATCACTACTTCTCGGATAACAGGTCTGCATTTGAATACATCTGTTTAATTAAATATTAATAAAAACTAAAATTGTTTGGTATTGGGGGATTTGATAATTATTATATTTTTAAATTAGTAAATATATGGAGGGTAGTATGTGGGTAATAGTGAAAAGTAGTACTAAGGTCGCCGGTCAAGAACAGAGTGACCTCTGTCCTCCCTCATAGGTGAGAAAAATGCACCAACACTTACAAGAAGTTTATGAAAAAGTGAAACAAAGAGACCCAGATCAACCTGAATTCCATCAGGCTGTTTTAGAGGTGCTTGAGTGTTTGAGTCCTGTAGTTGAGGCTCGCCCAGAATTAATTGAAGAGAATATCTTCCAAAGGGTATGCGAGCCCGAACGTTTAGTTCAATTCAGAGTGCCATGGATTGATGATGAAGGAAAAATCCAGGTTAACAGGGGATTCCGAATTCAGTTTAATGGTTCTATAGGGCCTTACAAGGGTGGATTGCGATTTCACCCATCCGTTAATCTTTCAATCCTGAAGTTCCTAGCTTTTGAGCAGGTATTCAAAAACAGTTTGACAGGACTCCCAATGGGTGGTGGAAAAGGAGGCTCCGATTTTAACCCCAAAGGCAAGTCTGACAAGGAAGTGATGAAATTCTGTCAATCATTTATGACTGAATTACATCGCCATATTGGTGCGGACACAGATGTGCCTGCCGGAGATATTGGTGTGGGTGGCCGTGAAATTGGCTATCTTTACGGCATGTACAAGAAATTACGTAATGAGTTCACTGGGGTACTAACTGGTAAAGGCCTGTCATACGGCGGGTCTCTTATTCGTCCAGAAGCAACAGGATATGGCTTGGTATATTTCGTAAGGGAGATGCTTGCTGTAGATGGTGAATCATTCGAAGGCAAATCAGTTTCTATTTCAGGTTCAGGAAATGTTGCTCAGTTTGCTTGTGAAAAGGTAACACAATTAGGTGGTAAGGTGGTCACACTTTCTGATAGTAGTGGATTCATCCACGACCCTGATGGGATTGATGCAGACGAGTTGGCTTGGATCATGGATCTCAAAAATGTACACCGTGGAAGAATCAAGGATTACGCTGCACATCGTGGTTTAAATTACACACCTCGCGATAAAAATTCGGATTCAAATCCTATTTGGGAAGTTCCAGTTGACATCGCCCTACCTTGTGCTACTCAGAACGAGTTGAATGGCAAGGATGCACAACATTTGGTGGATAATGGCGTCAAATATGTTGGTGAAGGTGCAAATATGCCCTCAACTCCTGAAGCAGTGGATGTATTCCATAAAAACGGTGTGAAATTTGCTCCTGGAAAAGCATCAAATGCTGGCGGGGTTGCTACATCAGGCCTTGAGATGAGTCAAAACAGCCTTCGTATGCCATGGGTGCGAGAAGAGGTGGATGCTCGTTTAGATGCTATCATGGTTGGAATTCATCAGAAGGCATATGATACGGCAAAGAAGTATGGTCAGCCAGATAATTATGTGTTTGGCGCTAATATAGCAGGATTTGAGAAAATTGCTGAAGCCATGATTGCTCAAGGTTCATGGGGCTGAAATTACAAATCAGACTGCAGTAGGGGCGACATGGTCGTCATCTTTGTCGGAGTCATCACTAATTCGGTTCCATACCCCCGACATCAATGCATCATGATGTTCTTTGCAGTAATGGAATCTACGGTAAGCCTCTCTAAAAGAGTAAGCTTTCTTTCCAGTAGCGACCAAGTAACCCTCTGGTGAAAGCCTGCTGATAATTTCACCCTCGGCTTCACAACCGGGATAATCACAGCGAGGACTACTGACTTTTGGTGTTTCATTTTCTTCAGTCATGCATCCCCCTCCGGTGTAATCTTTACAGTGCTGGTTATTTGTCTTACTCCTCAGGTTCAATTACAGGCTCAATAACGACTAGTGGCAAGTTTGCTTCAATGGTAGAACCAGGCTCACAATTAACCTCAATTACCGTTCCTGATATGGGTGCTGCTACTTCGTTTTGCATTTTCATTGCTTCTAGAATTAGAATTACATCACCTTCAGATACATTATCTCCAACTTCCACTTCTACTGTGATTATTTTACCAGGTATGGAACTAGATACTACCCCCGATTTCTTCCGCTTTTTAGTAGAGCGCCTTTTTTTATCTGCTTTCGCAGGAGTTCCTTCTACTTCAATTACGAAAGTCTCTCCCTCTACAGTAGCTTTCCATGAATTGCCATCAGGCTCTAAATCTACTTCAAAGGTCTGACCATCAATAGTTACTGTCCGTTTATCACCCAACTATCTCACCTCCATGTAGACCTCTTTGTTCGACTGTGTGCAAGACTCATCAGACCCATTGCGGTTCGGCGATGATCCTGCGCCCATGCACTACCAAGTTGTCTCCCGACTTTCGATTTGCCATGATCTTCTTCGATAGGAATCGTAAGTACAGCCATTATTGCTGCAAGTTTTCTTAGGTTAGTACGTTCATCAGAAATATTGTCCTTCTTAATCTCAATATTTGTTATTGATTTGTCACTCTCGACATTATTTTCAAATTCTTCAATATCTGTTAGAGGCCCCCGCGCAGATTGGAGAATCTTGTTTAGTGAGCCACTGTATGAGTCGTCATTCATCATTACAACCTCACAAGGGTATGTTTCCATGCTTTCTAGCGGGGCGCTCTTCCTGTTTTTCTAGAAGCATGCCTAGTGCTTTGCATAGTTTTTCGCGGGTTTTGCTAGGTTCAATTACGTCATCTAGATATCCTAGAGCTGCTGCTTTGTACGGGTTAGCAAATAAATCACCATATTCTTCAACCAAGCGTTCACGTTCTTGTTCTGGGTTACGAGCTGATTTGATTCTATTTCTATGAATGATTTGAACAGCACCATCAGCTCCCATTACAGCAAGTTGTGCTGTTGGCCATGCAATGTTGTAGTCTCCTCTAATGTGCTTTGAGCACATCACATCATATGCTCCACCGTAGGCTTTACGCATGATAACAGTCATTTTGGGTACTGTTGATTCAGAGTATGCGTAGAGAAGTTTGGCACCATGACGGATGATCCCACCCCATTCTTGATTTGCTCCGGGGAGGAATCCAGGAACATCGACAAGAGTCAATAGCGGGATATTGAAAGCGTCGCAGAAGCGAACAAATCTAGCAGCTTTTACTGAAGCGTCAATATCAAGACATCCTGCCAATACTTTAGGTTGGTTACCCACAATTCCAACTGTTTGCCCATCTAAGCGACCGTATCCAATTACTATATTACGGGCAAAATCTGCTTGGACTTCAAGAAAAGCCCCATCATCAATTATTTCAGAAATCACATCAATTACATCATATGGTTTTAGTGGGTCCTCAGGGACCATTTCCTGAAGTTTTTCACATGATCTATTTGCAGAGTCTTTAGTTGGTTTATGCGGAGTTTTTTCTAGATTATTTTGAGGTAGATGGGATACAAGATCTCTTGCAAAATCTAGTGCATCCTCATCATCTGAAGCAGTAAAGTGTGTCACTCCAGACATGGAGGCATGAGTGGATGCACCTCCCAATTCCTCAAATGAGACCTCTTCATTGGTCACTGTTTTGATAACTTCAGGACCTGTGATAAACATGTGAGCTGTTTTGTTTACCATGATGACAAAATCAGTAATTGCTGGACTATAAACAGCGCCTCCAGCGCAAGGTCCCATGATAATACTGATTTGGGGAATGATTCCACTTGCTCTAACATTACGGAAGAAAATCTCAGCGTAAGAACCTAGACTCGCAACACCTTCCTGGATTCTTGCTCCTCCACTATCGTTTAGTCCAATGACAGGTGCGCCAGTTTTCATTGCCATATCAAGAACTTTGCAGATTTTCAACCCGTGCATTTCCCCTAGGCTACCTCCATAAACAGTGAAATCCTGTGCGAAACAGTATATTGGTCTGCCATCAATAGTTCCATGTCCAGTTACTACGCCATCTCCTGGGATTACATTCTGATCCATGCCAAAGTCGCGACAACGGTGTTCCACAAGAGTATCAATTTCTTGAAAAGAGCCATCGTCAAGCAATCTTTCGAGTCTTTCCCTAGCAGTTAACTTGCCTTTGGCATGCTGAGTATCTACTCTTTGAACACCGCCGCCAGCTTCAGCAATGGCCTTCCTACGCCGCAAATCGCCCAGCCTTTCCTCGGTTGATTCCATTCCGCTCAACTCGCAGGTGACTACACCAGCCAATAGACTATGCGGCTAAAGGTAATCATCATTGTATCGGATTAGGGGGTCGCTCAATTGAAAGGGGGGCATCTACTCGACAACTTGAGGATGGCCATGCGGATTGTGATTGCCAAACCAGGTCTTGACGGTCATGACCGTGGTGCAAAGGTAGTAGCGCGCGCCTTAAGAGATGGCGGGCATGAGGTAATTTACACCGGTCTTAGAAGAACACCTGAGCAAATTGTTCGTACAGTTTTGGATGAAGATGCAGACTTATTGGGTCTCTCAAGTCTTTCAGGTGCTCATGCTTTCCTTTTTCCTAGGATTTGTGAATTACTGATAGAAGCGGGTTGTGGCGATGTGACGGTTTTTGGTGGTGGTATTATTCCTGTAGATGAGAGGTCGGCTTTATTTGATGTTGGAATGAGAGCTATTTTTGGACCTGGTACAAAAATGCAGGAAATGAACGATTTTGTCAGTGAAGTTAGCAACAGAGTGGAATCAGGCGAACCTGTAGGAGTCGGTGAAGGCGGCGATTGGGTCTGGTCTGGGGCGTGAGCATTTGACTGAAACCCTTCTTGGTAAGGCAATAGCAGGCGAGAGAAGGGCATTGGCAAAATTGCTTACTGCTGTCGAAAATGGAGAAATAAACAGAGAATCACTTGGTATTGAAAACCATTTAGATGATGGGACAATTATCGGATTAACTGGTGCCCCTGGAGTAGGTAAGAGTTGCTTGATTGAGAAGTTACTTTCACAATGGTCTAGTGATGGCTTGAAGGTAGCAGTTATTGCAGTAGATCCTTCTTCTCCACTATCTGGCGGGGCACTATTGGGTGATCGAGTAAGGATGGATTCAGCCGATAGCGACCTAAATGTATTCGTGCGCTCATTTGCGACAAGGAATCAACCAGGTGGGCTTCCTGTAACTGTTGGTTTGGCTGCTAATCTAATGAGGAACTGTGGTTATGACTATGTTCTCATAGAAACTGTTGGTGCAGGTCAAGCGGAAATCAGAATCGTCTCATTTGCAGATAGGGTTGTTCTAGTAGAATCTCCATCTAGGGGGGACCAAATCCAAGCAGAAAAAGCGGGTGTGATGGAACTAGCAGATCTAATTGTTGTCAATAAATCAGATTTGGAAGGCTCAGAACGAGCTGCAAGTGAAATCTCCATGGCTTTGGAAATTTCAGGCAACCCTCCACCCGTACTCTTGGCGTCTGCAAAAACTGGTGCTGGGATTAGTGATTTTGCCCTTCAACTGCAGAACATACCGGTCAAGCGTGGTGCCGAAGTGGCGCGTGCGCGCGAAAGGCTACTATCTGCATGGGATTCGGCGTTACTATCAAGGGGAGATATCTCAGAGGTCCTCAATAACTTAGCATGTGGGGATGAATCAGCACAAGAGTGGGTCGAGCAAAATTTGAGGTGGTTTGATGAATGAAACAATAATTCTTGATGAGGATTCGTATGAAGCAGACCACGTTAAGCACAGTGTAGGTGGGATGAGTGGGCACCTATTGAGGCGCGCTACGCACCTAAGTTTGGCATTTATTCCGTGGCTCTACTATTGGCATGGTGAAACGATTGCTGGATTTATTGGTATAAGTCCACGAGATTTTGTAATAATTGTAGTCGCTATACTTGTTGTCGCAGAACTTGTTAGATTGAAAATTGGATTCACCATTATAGGGCAACGTGCCTATGAGGCGCATCAATTGAGTGCACTTTTTTGGGGTGCTATTTCTGTGGGTTTCGCTCTAATAATTTCGCCTTTGGCAGGTGTAATGGGTGCTGCATTTGGTTTACCGTTGATTTTAGGTTTAGCCTTCGGGGATCCTGTTATGGGAGAAACCCGCAGAGC
Source organism: Candidatus Thalassarchaeaceae archaeon (assembly GCA_034399495.1). Lineage (GTDB taxonomy): Archaea > Thermoplasmatota > Poseidoniia > Poseidoniales > Thalassarchaeaceae > MGIIb-Q1. Next base: position 769 of record DASCSU010000077.1, on the reverse strand, counting down.
AGATAAAGAGCCTAAATTGGTATTTATCGCAGGTTTATTGACCGTTTATGTTGTATGGCTTTGTTCATGGCATTTCCTAGGAACGCCTCTTTTATTTGCATTAATTATGCCACCCATTCAGGTTGCATCTGAATGGCCTAGGTTGCGTTGGATTGATGATAATGGGACGATGGTTTTGATTCCCCTTTTGATTGTGGTAATGCTTTCATATGTTGTTTAGATTATCACATCAAATTATATTTTTGTCGTTACCCAAGGGTTATGGTTAAAATCCAGTTGCTACTCGACAACATGATGACAGACCAAGTATTACAGGACGACGCTCCGCCACAGAGTCTCTATCTGTTGACATATGCAGTAGCTCTAGCAGTTACTTTCGTAATCTGCGTAATCTATTGGTGACCTTTAGACATCCCTTTTTACACGCATTGATAGCGAGTGAGCACGGCGGTAGTATTGCATGTGCGGCATAGTTGCGATTCTAGGCGTTGGCGACTTGGTCCTTGCTCAGCGCATGGTCGCCACAATTTCCCACAGAGGCCCAGATGGTTTGGGGACATGGGGTGATGATGTCTGTTCGCTTGGTCACGCACGACTTTCAATTGTCGATGTCGCTGGTTCCAACCAACCTATAGGTTCTGAACATGGGTGTTGGTTAGTTCAAAATGGTGAAATATACAATTTCCATAGCCTTCGCGAGAAGTATACTGGATACCAATGGCGTACTAAAGGAGACGGAGAGTCAATACTTGCATCTCATAAATCTCAA
>DASCSU010000076.1:0-7978 GCA_034399495.1 Candidatus Thalassarchaeaceae archaeon | reverse complement strand
GTAATGGCGGCACTACTCGCTAGATTGGTTGTGTTCCCGCTAACTGATGTTGCTAACCTTGGTGAGGTAAACAAGATAGATCGGAAATGGCAACTTGCCATGTGGTGGGGGGGCCTAAGAGGTTCGATACCTATTGCACTACTACTACTTCTTTCACATATTGTTCACGATGGACAAGCACTATTGATTGGAGGAGATACAGTCAATGTCAAATTAGACGAAGCGATTTACAGCGATATGTTAGTACTTGCATTTAGTGTGATTTTGTTCTCATTAATTGTACAGGGCTTGACAATGAAAACATTACTTGCTCGGCTAGGCATTGGAGGGCGTTTGGCAGAGAGCGAGGCCCGTTATGAATCGGCATTAGCACACTTGGTTGCATCTAGGGCAGCATTACGCAAGCTATCATCTCTAAGTACTCAAGGCTTAATTAATGAAGTTGACAGAGAAAGGTTGGCTGAACCATATCATGCTAGTATTGAGAAGTCCAAATCTAAAATCTTTGAACTTTCTGAAACATCTCTAGTACATGCTAGCCGTATTGAGTCCGCACGCCGTGATTTGATAAGGGTCCAAATTGAGGCACTACGTGATGCTGAGCGTCTTGGTCAATTGAATCCACATGTGATTGAGAAGACTTTACGAGATTTAGATGCGGCATTATCAATATCAGAATTCGCGCATGAAGAAATCGTGGCAGCAAAGGATGAAGATGAGATTGATCCTGATATGGATATTGAAAGTGATTCAGGTGACTTAATTCCAGAATCAACAGAATCCATCGTAAGCGAAGCCGAAGTAACAAATACTGAATCAGAATGATTCTCCTCTGATTTTGTGTGCATCTTTGCTCTTATATTGAACCTATACATTAGTCATGCTTTTAGATATCCTTCAACCGGGTGAGTTTCATGATAGAACCTAATCATGTGGTATTGCTAGTTTTCGTTGCCTCATTTGTGCTAATTCTTTCTGAGAAATTACACCGCACAATTGCAGCATGGTTCGGCTGTGTTTTAATGCTCTTTTTGGGTTTAACGATGAGTGCTTTCAAGAAGTGTGAAACCGTTTCAAGCGAGGCAGGAGGGCACATTTTTGCAAGATTTGGAGGCGGGGGTACAGTTGAAATCTGTCACGAATCAATTGAGGGCATGATGTTACATTGGATTCATTTCGATGTTATCGGTCTATTGTTGGGAATGATGATTTTTGCAGCCCTTCTTGAAGTCTCAGGATTCTTTGAGTATGTATCTGTGAAGGCCGCTAAATTGTCGGGTGGAGATCCATGGAAGTTGGTTGTTTATTTAGGGACATTTACTACCCTAATTTCTTTGGTAATCGACAATGTTACGGCAATTATTATCATCGCCCCTGTCACACTTAGAATATGTCAAAAATTGGAGATTAACCCTATTCCTCCATTACTTGCCGAAGCCATACTTTCGGACACTGGCGGTGTAGCATCCATGGTGGGTGACCCCCCCAATGTCATGATTGCCAGTCAAGCTAGCGGCATAGATGAACTTGCCTCTTTGTTTGGATTCAATGGCTTCTTGCTTCGTTTGGGTGTTCTGACATTCTTTGCTTGGGTTATAACCTTGGGATACCTTCGTTACTATTACAGAGATTGGCGTGAATCTAAGCCTGCCAATGTTGAAGCAATTTTGGAAGAAGATGAATGGGATTGCATCGAACATCCATTGTTGATGAAGACAACACTAGTGGTTTTAGGTGCTACAGTTGTCATGTTCTCGGCAACTGAATTTTTACACCTACATATTGGGATTCACGCTTTGGCTCTTGCTGGTGCAGGTATTGCGTTGGTTGCGGCAAAGCCCGAAGACAATGAAGTACTGCGCCACGGATTGATACACTCTGTTAATGAGAAGGTTGAATGGCATGCTCTGCTTTTCTTCGCTGGGTTGTTTATTTTGGTTGGGGCGGTAGGAAATGTCGGATATCTCAACCTTCTTGCCAATTGGATATTCGATAATTTCGGTTCCAACCATGTGATGCTTGCAGTTGCAATCATTTGGGTCTCAGCAATCGCAAGTGCCTTTGTCGACAACATACCCTTCACAGCTGCGATGATTCCCGTGATTGTTGCCATCGGTGAAGCCGATCCTACTGTTGACATGGCTCCACTATTCTGGGCACTAGCAATGGGCGCGGGCTTCGGTGGTAATGCAACACCAATCGGCTCCAGTGCTAATGTCATGACAGTCTCAATTAGTGAGCGCGGCCCGAACCCAATAACAACGAAGGAATGGATGAGAGTAGGTTTCCCTGTGATGATAATTACCTGTATTGTGGCTACGATATTCATGATCTTATTCCATGGGATGCTCTACAGTTCCTAGAAATTAAATCTCGCCCCTCTTGGCGGTAGCATCAAAGGGGAGCACATTCCCACGAGGTATGATGCAAGAGTGCGACGCATGTGGGCTGATATTTGGAGGGAGTGAAGTTTGTCCCTCTTGTGGTAGCCGCATCTCTCATGAAGCATCGATAGATGACGCATCAAGTAATCCGGCGCCTACAGGGGATTTACCTGGCTTAGAACAACTTGTAACATCTCTCGATGGCATCGATGGCCTTGCTCTTGAAGAAAACCAACCCTTGCCTAAGACCTCTCTCCCCTTCTCTATAGGTGGTTCAACAGGTGGCGAGACAACGCTTCCTTTTGGTGTCGGTAGTCCAAGTCGTGGAGTGGAAGAAATTACTCCTGCAGATGTAGGCGTGGTTGACGAAGAACCAACTTTACCTGAGGACATTCCAGTTATGGGAGAAACAGGTGAACCTTCTACTGATGCTGATTCTGAAGTGACAACAGATAGTGTTGCTAATAATGATGTAATTTTAGTGGCACGTGTGCTTAGTGACCCTGAACCAATTATTGTGACTACCCAAGAGAGTGAATCTCATTTACCTGCTACAATTATTGAGGATGAAATCATAGTTACTGATACAAATGCCCCCGAAGACAATGTTTTCACGCCCCAAGGGGCAGTCGGTGGTGCCGCTCAAGATGTAATTTTACATGAAGAAGACATAGTATACCATGATTTTGGAGATGAGATGCAAGTTAGTGAGGTAATTGTTGACTTCGATAGTTTCGTAGATCCTGCAACTTCCATTGAATCATTCGACCCATCAGTTATGGAGGGTACTGTGCCTGAATTAATGCCTGCTAGGGCTCTTGCAATTACTGGTCTAACTGATGCGCGATTGCAGGAGCAGGCTCACATTGGCTTTGCTGCTTTGGCACAGGCAAACTGGAAGGAGGCCGCAAATTGTTTTCGAACAATATGTGAGGTCCATCCACAGAATCCTGCCGCTCTGAACAATTTTGGTTTATCTCTTCTGCAGCAAGCTCTTCTCATTCAAGAGGAAAGCCCTTCTCAATACCCCGCAGATGAACCTCACTTTGAGGCATCAGTATTGGCACTTAGGCAGGCTGCCAAGGCTTCTCAGGATGATGTATCAATAATTTGTAACTTAGCAACCGCATTGAGTTCTTGTCACCGTCACGATAGTGCAGTAAAGTTCTATGACGCTGCCCTAAAATTCGATAATAATGATGTCCCCTCAATGAATGGTAAGGCTGTTTCATGCATAGGATTAAGGGACTTTGATGCGGCTACACAGATACTCAGGGCCGCCTCTGCTATTGCTCCCGCTAACGATATAGTTTCAGGCAATTTACACCGCATCAGTCCAATGGGTTAATTGAACCTTGAATTATACCCTAGAATCGTATCCTATGGTACATTCACGCCTTCGTGGAAAAAGTGACTGCTTTCGGTGCATTCATAAAGGGGAGGTAGGTCGGGAAGATGCTTTGAATGCACCTTGGGATGTACACATTCTTAGGGAAGTGATTGAGGACGCTCCGCCCTGTGGGGAGACTGGGTGTCCTGTGAAATCGAGATAGATAGATTCCTGGACACCAGAGGACTCACACAGGAAAGTGTGGAGTAAGAGAATAAAAAGCAAATTGATGCTACAACCTGACTGGGGGATGGCTCGGCTCGAGAGCTGATGAAGGTCGTGACAAGCTGCGATAAGCTACGGGGAGGCGCATGAATGCCTTGGATCCGTAGGTCGCCTAATAGGACCTCCTGACGCAAGTCGTCATTCCCAGATATACATGGGAAAGGGAACCCACCGAATTGAAGCATCTTAGTAGGGCGAGGAACAGAAATCAAACGAGATTCCGTTAGTAGTGGCGAATGAACACGGAATAGAACAAACCGAATCCGCTTGGGAAACCTTGTGGAGATGTGGGGTATGGATCACCTATCGTCTAAATTCACGAAGCAGAAGTCGATCTGGAACGACGTACCATAGAGGGTGAAAGTCCCGTATGCGTAGTGAACATGACCAAGTGGTGAATCCTGAGTAGCGTGCGTTGGATATCGCGCGTGAATGTGGGAGGCATAAACTTCCAATTCTAAATACAACTCGAGACCGATAGTTGACCAGTAGTGTGAACGAAAGTTGAAAAGTATCCTGAGAGGGATGTGAAAAGAACCTGAAACCAGTTAGGGACAGACTGAATAGGCGTGAAAGCGAAGATATGAGCAGCGTCTATTCGTGCGTTTCGAATAATGCCCCTGGGAGTCTTGATCATTGGCGAGGTTAAGCAGTTGATCTGCGAAGCCGGAGGGAAACCGACATGCCCGCAGCCCGTTAGGGTGAGGGGCGAGATGTGCTCGTCTGAAGTCAATGGTGGAGGACCTGAAGCCTATCGATCTATGCCTGGCCAGATTGAAGCCCGATGAAAGTTGGGTGGAGGATCGAACCGTTGCTGATGTGCAAATCGCTCGGACGAGTTGGGTATAGGGGTGAAAGTCCAATCGAGATGGGCAATAGCAGGTTCCGCGCGAGACTACTCGTAGGTAGACCTCTGTGGAGATAGATTGTGCTGTAGAGCACTGATTGGGTATTTAGGGGGAGCGATCCCTCGGTACGCTGTCAAACTCCGAAGGTGCAATCATTGTAGAAACAGGGAGTGAGTCGCGGTGGGTAAGCTACCGTGACGAAAGGAGAACAGTCCAGCCTAGCGTTAAGGTCCCAAAGTACTAACTAAGTGTCAAAGACAAACCGTGTCCGTGGTCGAAAACAACCAGTAGGTGGGCTTAGAAGCAGCCATCCTTGAAAGAGTTCGTAACAGATCACTGGTCAAGCTTGCGGGCCGGGAAAAGGGACGGGGCTAAAGTTAGTCACCGATACGCTAGACCAGCGAAAGCTGATGTGGTAGCGCGGCGACATGTTCGGGTAGAAGGTAGGCTGTGAGGTCTACTGGACCGTATATGTATGAGAATCTAGGGAAAAGTAGCAGCAAAGAGTGGTGAGAATCCGCTCCACCGGAGGGGCCAGGGTTCCTCGGCAATGTTCATCAGCCGAGGGTTAGCCGGTCCTAAGGTCATTCTTAACCGAAATGATCGAATAGGGAAATGCGTTAATATTCGTATGCCAATGTGCATTTATGGTGACGGCTTGGGCTAGTCTCACAGGTCATATGTCAGGCCTGAAGATCGTATAAGGAATTGGAGAACCGTCATGGTGAGAAAATTCCGAAATCGATTGACAATATGAGATGACGCCTAGGTCCCGTGAAAAGCCGCACATTTGACCGTACCTAGAACTGACACAGGTGCCCCTGGGTGAGTAGCCTAAGGTGTGACGGGAAAAGTACCGCAAGGGAACTCGGCAAAATAGCTCCGTAACTTCGGGAGAAGGAGTGCCAGCTTAGAGATAAGCTGGTCGCAGTGACCAGGGGTCCCCGACTGTTTAATAAAAACATAGGCGATTGCCAGTCCGAAAGGATGAGTATAGTCGCTGAATCCTGCTCAGTGCTGGTATCTGAAACCAGGGTTCAACCTGGCGAAGGACCGGTAAACAGCGGGGGTAACTATGACCCTCTTAAGGTAGCGTAATACCTTGTCGCTTAATTGGCGACTTGCATGAATGGTCCAACGAGGGACCCACTGTCCCTGCGGTACGTCCGGCGAAATTGACTTTACTGGCGCACAGTCCAGTAACCTCAACCTGCAAGCGAAGACCCCGTAGAGCTTTACTGCAGCCTGACGCTGTACATTCGCGCACTTTGTGCTGAGTAGACGGGAGATGTTGATCCCCAGGACACAAGTCTTGGGAGAAGTCGTCCATAGAGACACCGTCCTTAGTGCGTGACTGTACTAACTCTTCATGAGAACAACGTTTGGTGGGCAGTTTGGGTGGGGCGCCACGCGCTCGAAAACCTAACAAGCGTGCCCAAAGGTCAGCTTAGGTGGTTCAGTCTCCACCGTAAACCGTAAGGGGAAAAGCTGGCTTGACGTGGATCGGCACAATAACGATCGACGATGCGAAAGCAGGGCCTAACGAACCTACTAGCCTCATTTATGGGGGCAGTAGATAACAGAAAAGTTACCTCGGGGATAATTGAGTTGTCACCAGCAAGAGCTCACATCGACCTGGTGGCTTGCTACTTCGATGTCGTCTCTTCCTATCCTGGGTCTGCAGCAGGACCCAAGGGTGGGGTTGTTCGCCCATTAAAAGGGATCGTGAGATGGGTTTAGACCGTCGTGAGACAGGTTTGTTGCTTTGTGGCTGAAGCGTTGATGCCTGATGGAAAGGGCCCCTTAGTACGAGAGGAACGGGGGCTCGGGGCCACTAGTCTACCAGTTGTCTGACAAGGCAATGCTGGGTAGCCACGCCCTATGTGGATAAGAGCTGAAAGCATCTAAGCTCGAAGCCACCCCAAAGACGAGGCATATGAGACAGGCGGTAAAAGACCGCATAATAGGAGTCGGGTGTAAGCATGGAGGTTCGCCGACATGCTCAGCCCAGGCTTACTAACGTCCTGCATCTATTTTTTATTCCCGTCCACACACCTGTGTGGGCCTTTGTCTAACAGTGATCTAATCTATCAAATTCGAAAGTGTACACGGCCATAGCGGAGGGGTAATACCCGGTCCCTTACCGAACCCGGAAGTCAAGACCTCCTGCGTCGTTCCTTGTACTGTGGTGCGAGAGCCCACGGAAACGGTCGTCGTTGTGTCGCTTTTTTCCGCTTTCATCGGGGCTTCCGAGCCCCGATGGAGGCACATCCCCACACCATTATTTGCCTAAAGGGCCGATAGGCTATGCGGCATCGCTAAGTTCAATGTGCAACGCCCACGAATTACGAGAGTCGACATAGGCCAACCGATGATGAGATATATCCCTAAAAGAAATCATTGTCAAACAATTTGAGGAAGTGAAATTATGACTGTAGCTACTGGAGACATACTTGGCCATCACCAAGTGGGGGTATATGCAACTGTACTAGGTGATGTACTATTTCTTCCTCTGGCATTGGAGAAGAGTGATGCAGAAGAGATTGGATCAATTTTGGGAATGGAATCAGTGCAACTTACTATTGGTGGTTCTAATCTCATTGGTTCCTTAATTGAGGGTAATTCGCACGGTATGGGTGTCGCTGATATTGCTTCACCAGAAGATATTGATCGTTTAACCAGCTACGGTGATGTTGTTGTAATGGAGAGTTCAGTAAATGCTGCAGGTAATTTACTTCTGGCAAATGAGAATGGTGTTCTTGCTAGTACTGTAGTTCCTGATGCAGGTTTAGAAATACTATCTGATGCAATGAAAGTCCCCGCTGCTAATGTTTCAATTGCAGGCCAAGATGTTATTGGTAGCCTTGGTGCCTGTAATGACAAAGGCGTAGCTCTCCATCCCGATGTGGCCGCTGAAGAGGTTGATGTAATTGAGGGGATTCTTGGTGTCCCTGCGATGGTGGGTACAGTTAGTTTTGGCTCACCCCTAATTGGTGCTGGGTTGGTTTGTAGTAACAATGGTGCTTTTGCAGGAGACGAAACAACAGGTCCCGAACTCAATAGAATTGAGGATGCGCTTGGTTTAATTTAGTCTGAAGCATAGGGTAGGCAATGAAAGGGCCCACTGCTAA
>DASCSU010000075.1:0-7991 GCA_034399495.1 Candidatus Thalassarchaeaceae archaeon | reverse complement strand
CCAAGTGCTGGCCCTGTATTGCCCAGTGAGGAAATAGCGACCGAGATTACTGTTTCAAGATCTAATGTTGGTTCAATAATTGCTAACATGATAATACTTGACATAGCCAAAACTGCCCACCATGAAAGCATACCTACAATTGTCCACAATTTTTCATCAGGTACTACTTCACCATTCAATCTAACAAGATGTACCTTTTTCGGGGTCGCAATTCGGGAGATTTCTCTTTTTGCTAATAAGTAGGCTATACGGAGCCTTAGAATCTTCAAACCCCCACCAGTTGAACCTGCAGATGCCCCCACTATCATCATAAAAAGCAAAATAATTAGAGACAGTGTTGGCCATATTGCGAAATCAGTACTTGCATAACCAGTTGATGTACCTATAGAAGCTGCTTGAAATGCTGCGTGTCTGATTGAATCAAACAGACTAGCATCTGCATATGCAACTAGATTAATTGTAATAGCAATCATAGCTACAAATAACAATAAGAGGTAAACCCTCAATTCTTGATCTTTCCAAACAGCACCCCACTCCTTCTCAATCATGAAATGGTATAGACTGAAATTTACTCCTGCCGCCACCATGAATACAATTAATATCCATTCAACTACGGGATCATCAAAGTACATGACACCAGAATCATATGTGCTAAATCCCCCGGTTGGTAGTGTAGTAAGGCCATGATTAACTGCATCAAATAAGCCCATATCCGTAAGGCCAAGAAGCAAGGCGATTTCTACTAGAGTCAATAGTGTGTAAATTGTCCATAGAACTATTGCGGTTTGTTGAATCCTAGGCCTCAACCTAGAAAGTGAAGGGCCTGTTAATTCTGCGTGCGCTATAGACATACCACCGCCAAGATAACGTGCAAGAAGTAACATACCTAGCATAATAATTCCCATACCACCAAGCCACTGAGTCGTACTCCTCCATAGGAGAAGGGTTTTTTCTTGGCCATTGATACAATCAGGAATTTCTAGCTGACAAACAGGACTTGTTCTTGGATCAATAACAGTAGCACCAGTAGTTGTAAATCCAGACATCGATTCAAACCATGATCGTACAAAACCCCCTAGTACCTCATTAAGAGTTGAAGAGCCATTTATTAGTTCCCAAGGCCCATGGAACATTCCACCAAGCCAAAACGGTAGTGCACCAATTGCGACTACAATGGGCCAACCTAGAGCTACAGCCGCAAAGGCTTCCTTATCTCTTAATCGATTACTATCATAATCTTCATTTTTAGTCCCTATTTTTATTAGGATATATCCTAAACTGATTGATAATATTGAAGGAAACAAATATGCTTTGAGTGATATGATCAAACCACTTAGATAAACGCCAACTAAGAGCATTATTGCAAGAGGGGCGGTGAACAAAATAAGTGTCCAACCAACCACTAAGGCGAGTAGTTCTTTGCGCATTGTTTAACTTCCCGATAGCCGCTTCTCAACTTCACTGACTTGCTTAACTTTGACAAATAACATCAATCTGTCTCCTTCTTTCAACAATAAATCAGGTGTTGCCCGAATGATACTTTCAGAATCAGTATCGGATGAACGCTCTATGAAAGCGACTCTACAGATGCTGCCTTCCAATTTCTTTACCTGTTTTCCTATCATTTTATTTCTTGGAACTATTTTTGCTGACATACCAACTAATTCTGGCACACTATCCAGTAAGTGATAATTACCTTCCACTTTGCTATGTACTTGTCTCAATATGTAATTAATTGCAATGCGTCTACGACTTACAGCATATGATTGGCCAATCCTTCTAGCAACTTTAGCCATCTGACTATCATCCAACACCATTCCTGTTCGTTTAATACCTAATTCAGCGGCTTGTAATGAAACTGCAATATTTGCTTGATCATCCCTCAGTGCTGCGATAGATATGTCATGGTCATCAATATCAATCTCCTGCAATAAATCCGCATCTAGCGGGTCTCCATGAATAGAATCTAGCAATTCAGTATTACCATATTCACTTCCAGCCAACTCATTTGCCTCTTCCAAACTCTCACTGATCACTGTAACCCTACATCCTTCTTCAAGGTAAGAACGGGCTATTTGTCTACCAAGTCTAGTAGCGCCAAAAATCAGTACCCTAGGTTTTTCAGGATATATTGGAGGATTATGGCCAGCAGCCTTAGAAATTCTAGTAAAAGTGTGTTTTCCAATAGTTGCGAAAGCTAACAATGAATTATTTTTAATTACGGTTTCTTGAGTTGGAATTTTACTCTTTTCTCCTGAGTCTTTAACTCCAAATATTCTAGGAAGACCATCTACATTATTCTCTGCTTGAGATATTGTCTGGTTAATTAATTTATCAGCATCAGGTTGAACTTGGACCACAGCTACCCAAGCATCATTCCCTAGAGAGAGTACTTCATGCATAGAGGAGCCCTTCAAACCAGCCTTCAAATCCTCTATTACAAGCAAATCGGAACAAACTGTATGGTTAGTCCCAGTCCAGCGTTCAAGTGAACCTTCATCCTCTGCAGAAACTAATTTCGCATCATGAATTCTAGCGATAGTCATCAACTCTCTGCCATTTTTAGATGATGAACAAATATCATTTACCAAAGAACAGGATAGTAGATTTATTTCATCACGTTGTGTAGCCGCAATGTAGACTTGAGCGCGTTCAATTTCAGCTTCCATCAAATCTGCCCTAATAGTCGCATCACCCTGTACAACTAGCACGTCCAATGCCTGGGCCTCTTTTATCGCTGCAGGATCAGAATCAATGAGAACAACATCCCTACCTTCGGTGCGCAATGCCTTAGCAACTCCACGGCCGACCTCGCCGGCCCCACCAATAACTATCCTCATGGAAGCACCCTTGGGCAATCTTTCGGGAAAGCACATTGCATTTGAGTTTTCACTCTCCAATTATGTATGGCACCTTAAAAGTACCACCAGTATGTAATGGGCCAACAATTGTATCCCATGACTCCATCCAATTATAAGCAAATGCGTTGATGGACATCACTTTATAGAATTCTTCAGATGCAATCCCCTGTGGACTTTCAGGCTCTAAAAACTCCGAAAATGCTGTTGGAGTGTGAACTAACCACTTGTTATTGACAACATCAACAGAACCTTCAAGATAGCAACTATCTAGATTAATGCCATTGGAATTACACCAATCAACATCATAAGGGATTAAAATTACTGACCATGCGTGGGCTTCCCAAACCTCGTGAGCCATAGAAGTGAGGGCCCCAAACTCGTACCAAGTAGGTATGTCACGTGTCCTCAATAGACTCATCCATGCATTTGATTGCTCATCGCAGTCACCTATGCCTTGAGCTAGACAAGTTGGGCCACTTCTGGGGGGATAAGGGGAACCAGGACCATATTGTATTGTATCACGCACATGAATGAAAGCTGCATGGGCAAAGGCGTAAATGTTGTTCTGTTCACTAGTTGGTAGACTAGCAATAATATTGTCTGCAGTTGAAATAACTAAATGATGATCTCCATCAATGGCCCAGTTACTGACCGACCCACCAGCATTTCTATCATACCACTGATGCTCCTCGCCTATGTAATCAGTTGTTGATCGTATCCATCCGGGCCTAGACAAATCATCAAACCCACCTGAGTTGTCAACCCCCATACCTATTGATTGACCAGTAATGGTTGTGGAAATAGTATCTTCTTTTGTCCATGTATAAGAATATGATTCAATTTCATAGGTGACAATCAATCTAGCAACAGAATTAGCAGGGATATCTCCAGTCCAAATTAAACACCTAACAAATTCACACCGTTCATTACCTGGACCTTTGGGGGGCCAATGAACTGTTGAAAATCCATCACCACTATCTAATGCCGATTCGGGACCTAGGTACTGTTCATGTGTGACTGGGACATCAAGATGAGAGAAACCCGCCCCCACCTGCATTGACTTAACCCATTGTAAACTAATGGCCATGTCCAAATTCCCACCTCTATCAAAAGCAAAGGAATCAATACCCCGATTAGTACGTTGAATAGGGATTGGTAAACGATAAACGAAGTTTCTATCACCTGCATCAAAATTATCAATCTCAATAGTTCTCTGAAGAGTATATTCAGTAGATACTGGGTATTCATGTGCTGGACCAATGGTTTTCCACAAATCATCTAGCCAAATACTCAGTTGTTTGTTTACATGCTCTTGAGCTGGTGTAAAAAGGAATACGAAAGCAATTACAAGAACAAGAATTAGATTTCTAAATTGCTTACCTGACTTCTTCTTTTCCCTTCTTTGCCTATCCATTTTTGAGCGACGGCGAGGATCAACCCCATACTGAACCCTTTGAGGTTGCATTACTGGGACGCCTGCTGGTGAAACACGGGTAGCCATTCCACGCGAACCACTGACAACTCTGCCACAACCATGGCAGATGGGACTCCTCGAATTAGAGGGCGCCATGCAATAAGGGCAACGCGTCATCAAGTTATTGTGCCCCGCCGAACTCCATAACGGTTCTCCATGCAACAATTGCAATAGTAGCCGATATACACTATTCTTCAGATTCGAAAACACTCATACCTTGTTCGCGGTTATCTCTAATAGCGGCTCTAATTGATGCCTTTCTTTGAGTACGATCATACTCTTGCCGGACTGATGGAATCAGTGCAGATGGTAACCACTTTTCTTCAGCCTTAGAGAAACCATACAATACGGCAGGGGGCAACACAATCAGGAGAATTGGTTGTGAGGTAATACCTAGTAGAATAACAATTAGAATGAAGCCCCTAAATAGGCCAGCTTGCCATAAAACTGACAACGGTTTTTTTTCTACAACAGCAGCTCCTTGCCAAGAACCTATTATTGCCTCGAGTGCTGGCATTGTAAGGGCAATCCATAAACCAACAAAGACCATTTTGTAATCAAATCCTGAAACAAAACCAGGCCAATTAGGATCTGCCATTCGAATCATAAGGTATGATGCTTGAAGCGCACCCATGCCCAAACCCATGGTCCAACCTGAAGTTGGAGGGGCTCGTAGCACCCTCACACTTTTCCTTGTCAATAAAAAGTGGAATAACAGTGCTTGGAGTAGGCCAAGAAAAATCATTAATCCTATAGATTCAAGTGGGACCGCACCTAATTCAGCCACCCATTCAATGAAAAGACCATCAATCAATATGCCACTTAGAGCGCCTAAAACAATTCCAAATGCGAGGTGTTTAGTTGCATTTGGCATATCATAGAATCCAGCCATTCGCTGCATCCCACCACGCCAACCAGCGTATACTCCAAGCAAACCAATCACAAGCAGCATTTGTACTTGATATTGGGGCAAGCCGACTCCCATGACTATCGCGACCCATTTTTTGCTGATGTATTCATCGGGTCAACTTTAGTAAGTGCGGCGGATTCAAACACTACATAGGGCACGGCCCGTTTGGTGAGAACATGGCGCTTGAGGGATTGAAGTCTGGCATCTTTGGTGCTATTGCATCTCTCAAGGGCAAAAGAAAGTTGGACGAGGAATTGCTAGCTGAAATGGTCCGCAGCATTCGTAAAGCACTACTAGAAGCAGATTTCAATGTCAGACAGACCAAGGAGATTTCAGAACGACTCGAATCACGTATGCGTGACGAAGAACCACGCCCAGGAGTTAATCTACAAACTCATGCCTTGAATATCCTATACACTGAACTTGTTCGTATGCTAGGCACTCCTCGTGAGATTATCCCCCATAACCAAACAATCCTCATGGTAGGGCTGTACGGTCAAGGAAAAACAACTACTACTGCAAAACTTGCGGAATGGTGGCGAAAAAAGCATAACATGAAGATCGCAGTTATTGAAGCCGATGTTCACCGACCTGGCGCTTATGCACAATTGAAGCAGTTACTTGCTGATTCACCTGTTGAAGTATACGGTGAGCCTGATGAGACTGATGCGCTAGTTATCGTCAGAAATGGTTTGGAAGCTGTTGGGGGAGCAGATCTTGTAATTGTTGATACTGCTGGCCGTGATAGACTTGACCAAGATTTGCAAGATGAACTAGATGCTATCCATCGAGTTTCTAATGCAACTGAGCGTTTCCTAGTAATAGATGCTCAAGTTGGACAAGCTGCTGGCCCTGTCGCCGCATCCTTCCACGATTTAGTTGGTGTTACCGGAGTCATCGTGACAAAACTAGACGGTACAGCACGTGGTGGCGGTGCTCTTTCAGCCGTAGCAACCACTGGTGCACCTATCGTATTCATTGGTGAAGGTGAGAAAATTGCTGATCTTGAAAAATTCGAGGCTGACCGATTCATCTCTCGCTTACTTGGAATGGGCGACATCAGAGGCTTGATTGACTTAGCACCTGAAGACCTTGATGCAGAAGAAGCCGCGAGAATTGCTGAACGATTAATGTCTGGAAGATTTACATTAAATGATATGTATAAACAGATGGAAATGATGTCAAAGATTGGCACTGTTGACAAAATACTTTCCCACATGCCTATGGGTTTCTTAGGTGGCATGGGTAATATGTCAAAAAAACAAAAAGAAGAGATGCAAGTGAATCTTGAGCGATTTCGAATCATTATGGATAGTATGACAGCACATGAGAAGAATGAACCAACTGTCCTCAAGAGGGAGAGAATCAAGAGAATTGCTCGGGGATCTGGAACTAATGAAAAAGATGTTCGAGATCTCATAGCACAATGGAAACGCTCACGAAAAATGATGAAAGGTGTGAAAGGGAATCGCAGATTGCGAAAGCAGATGAAACAAATGATGGGCGACATGGATGATGTCGATATGCCAATGTGAGGTGTCACTTTGGTAGAACGTAGATTCGCCATCATAGGTCATCGCGCCCCTAGTAATGGGAAGTTAGTATTGAATGATTTATCTGGTTCAAGTGGCCGAATGGATGTATTGATGCGCGCTATTAATTCCGCATTATTCTTATCCCATGGAATTAGACAAGATGCTCATATCACAATTCACCTAATGGGTGGCCAAGGGCCATCAAGAAGAATCTGGTTTGATGGTTCAAAAGTATGGGGCCTCCACCCTGATGAAAGAGCATTAGGAGGGCAAATTGCAAAAATAATTGTTGAACCGACCCCACCAAGAGGATGTTGGGTTGAATTACATCCCGGTATTTGGCACTCAGGAGGTGATATTGAAACTACGCTACAAGAGTGGAAGAGAGAAAATGTTGCAATGGTTAAGTTAGATGCAAACGCCCCATTGCTTTGGGGTGATGACAAATCAGATGACTACGAAAAATTAGGATTTATCATCTCAGACGACCAGCCTTTCACGATAGAGGAAGAAGAAACCCTAGAGAGTTACACCCAGCCTAGATCATTAGGTGAAAACTGGATTCAAGGCCACATTGCTATTGGCATAGTGCACCATTTACTAGATAATTCAGTATCACTAAACCTCAACTAACCAAGTTGGCAATCCTGAATCATCAACAGTCTTAGCCAATAAAGAGTCAGAAATAGATAATGGATGACCTTGGGGCCAAGTTCCTAATGTTGACACACTTGCTCTACCTAGGCTTACACAATGTGAATCTCCATGTTCAAGAGGTTCGTCAACAATTTTAGCAGCACCTAAATGAATCATCCAATGTTTTTCTTCCTCCTCAATGATTTTGATTGGACCTCGATACCACCTACCACCTAAGTGTGTAGAAGAATACTCTCCACACCAATCAACAGGAGTATTTAGGTTAAGATAAATATCACCCATTTTCAGTGAATTCCTCAGCAATTCTTCATCTGAATTTCCAACCGCTTTACTGAAGGTCCCATCCGGCCTACCTAAATTATTAGGAATTAGGGGGATAATTGAACAAACTTTTCTGACTAATTCCAAGGTTGCATCAACAGCTAAAGAGAAATCATTTGGCTCAAATGAGTTAATGCTTGTGGCAATAGCTGGCAACCCGCAAGCTCCGGCCTGCCTAGCACCACCAATTGTTCCAGAATGAAAAACATCAACTGACATATTTGGCCCACGGT
>DASCSU010000074.1:0-8005 GCA_034399495.1 Candidatus Thalassarchaeaceae archaeon | reverse complement strand
CACATTCTTAATTGAAAGTGGAGTTGGTTTAGTTGGCGGTTCAGCCTCGATGATGCGAGCGGCTCGACTAATTGCAAAGGGAGAAGATGAAGAAGTAGTTCTTGCTTCACCCACACAGAGAACTGATCACGATTCATGGTGACATTGCGGTGAAATAGATGGAACCAATACCAGTTGCTGAAAGAGCCGCACAGATTGAGTATGCTATACGTGATGTAGTGGTGCCCGCCACAGAACTGGAAAAAGCAGGTCACGAGATACTTAAACTGAATATTGGGGACCCATTAGCATACCCTGGTTTGCCCACACCCAAGCACATGGTAGATGCCTTCCAAGCATCTCTTGGACGTCAAGAAAATGGATACTCCCACTCTTACGGATTACCAGAACTTAGGAGGGCTATCGCAGAAGATGAAAATCGTAAAGGTTGGAATTGTGGAGAGGAAGATGTCTATGTCTGTCACGGAGTTACTGAGGCTTTGCAAATTATTTTTGCAGCGGTATTGCAAGAAGGGGACACAATACTTTCCCCAGGACCACACTATCCACCTTACATGTCATACCCCCCACTTTTTGGTGGTAGTACTATTGAATATCGATTAGATTCAGAAAATGGTTGGCGGCCTGATTTAGATGATATCAAACAAAAAATGGATGATTCTGTCAGATTATTAGTTTTGATTAACCCCAACAACCCAACAGGTGGCATTGCTGACCAAGAAATAATAGATGGAATCCTAGATATTGCTTCCAATTGGCCTAATTGCATCGTTATTGCTGATGAAATCTATGACGGCCTTAATTTTGATAATGACCACCTCTCTATGGCAGCAGTGGCCGCGAATACTGGTAGCAAAGTGCCTGTAATCACATTGAATGGCGTTAGTAAGGTGTACTATGCACCGGGCTGGAGAATTGGTTACATGGCTTATTATGACCCAATTGATAGATTATCCCTTGTAAGAGACGGAGTTGAGAGGTTGCTTAGATCAAGGCTTTGTGCATCCACTCCTGCTCAAATGGGTTACCTAGCAGGCCTAACTTCTGACCGATCATGGATGGATGGTTATAGGGACAAATTATTATCTCAGCGCGACTATTGTATGGGACGGATTTCATCTATAGAAGGCTTAGATGCTCAAATGCCAGGTGGAGCATTCTACTTATTTGTAAAATTAACACACCCCAAATGGGAAGCTGATGATAAGCAATTTGTTCTCGAACTTTTGCATCAAGAAAAAGTTTTGATGGTGCATGGTTCTGGATTCAGCCCCGTATATGGTAAGGGATTTTTCAGACTTGTATTCCTTCCAGAAATTGATGTTCTAAAAGAAGCATTTGATCGTATCGAACGCTTCCTTAATCAAAATTAAAATGCCTTAAATTATTGCTTCATTCACTCAGGGTCTATGACCCTGAACAACACAACCGATTAGAACCCGAAGTCCCCCAGTGCACACTATGGGCAGTGTTATGCGAGTGACTCGACCATTGTCGAAATCACTTTTGTTGGTATTCTTGGGAACCCTTTTTCTTCCAATTTATGCCGCAGAACCAACAATTGTTTCTGCTAATGAAATTCAAATTCAATTGATGATACCCCTCCTTATTGCAATAATTTTCGGACTTACACTTTGGAGATGGTTGCTGCCATTATCCCTATCAAATCTACAAGTTGCTTTTGAAGTAGACGAGGGCCTCTATGAAGTCCATCGATTAACTAAAAACAAAAGGGAGACTATGAGGCTACTTTCAGCACCAAAAGTTGCTATGGGTTCACTTGCATACCTCCTAGCAATGACTGGGATTCTTCTAATCGTGGCAGAATTACTCATTCAGCCATCTACCTTCTATGAACCAGTAATCTACATGATGTTGATACTCATCTCTTTCCCAATCATCATCTCACCATTCGTCACCCTATATGCTCAACTATCCTCACATACTAGCGACTCTAGAAAAATATCAGTCGGGAACAAAATTTACGGAATGTTTACTACGATTATATTGGTTTTGGTTGGGACTATTGCAGTTGCTTCTTATGGTTATCAAAAATCTAACATGGGAAGTGATCAACAATTATTTGTACGCTGGATTGGGTTTGCGTTGCTAACCTTCATGGCCCCAACTATTCTTGCTTTTGGGAGGATTATGGGTGCATCGTGGAACACCTTGATAATCAACAAATGGCGCACTATGAAAGGACGCTCAACTGCAATAGACCCCGATAGCCCAGGATATGTCAAACGTTTTGCTTCTCTAGTAATTGTAATATTTCTAGCAACTATGCCACTTACTGCCATCAATGGAATTGTTACGCTAATTTATGTTGAAATTGAAAATCCACCTAATGCTAATTCTTTGCTGGATTTGGGTGGAATAATCGGCTGGGAAATTTTCCAATTCGTTGAAAATAACCCCATACTACAAACAGTAATTTCCTTGAAAGCATTGGAATTTACATTAGCATCGTACCTTATGCTAAATGTTGCAGTTGTTGGACTGGCATTTATTTTTGAATTGACTAGAAACTTGTTCCTTGGAGGTCAAACCTTTGCAGGCATCGGAGGAGTAATTCTTGCAAGACCCAGGGAGATACGTAGTGAGAAAGTTGTGCAAGGAAAGGTTCTCTTTTTTGGATTAGCTGGTTTCAGCGGCTATTCCGTCATGTTATTGATTCTTCAGACCTACAAAGAATTTAGTCACTTGATGCCATATGGGGAATCAACTCCTCTACTTCAAGAAGAAGTACTACTCAGTTCAACTTGGCAGTTTATTGCAGCTGGACAGTCCATATTCCTTCTAACTTGGTTACTTAGTTTGAATCGATTCAAAATCATGCAGCAATTGAGATTTGATCTCAATCCCGATGAAAGACGTGATGGAGCAATCATGTCCGGTGGTGGCGATTGGATGCGGCATCATGTTGAAAAAGCGGCCTTGGCTGATAATTTAGATGGTTTGAGGAGATTTCAAGCCGATCCAATAAAAGGAAACCAATTAGTTGTACAACTTGAAAAAAGCCGCGCTCGAATGCTTGAGTGTGCCTTGCGCGGATTATGGCCCGAAGCCATTGACGTGGCAAGGAAGTTGCTAGCTCAGCAAGGTGGCGATGATGATGAGGCGCGGATGATTATCGCTGCAGGCCACATCGCATCTAGGAGGCTTGATGCAGCAAAAGAAGCCCTCCGTGGATTGGAACAACCTGAGGGATATGACGAACCAGAAATTCTTTCCTTCATTGCTGAATGGTTAGATCCTTGGGACGGGCAAGCTAAATTTGATGACTTTTATGATTGGGAACATACATCTCCAATTGACTATCTTGAAGAAATGCAAAAAAGATTGCATAATTGGGACCCAACAACATCTATAGATACGCTACATAATGACCCATTGTCTATTCACGGCATGATTAGTTCTGTTGCTACATTGAGGGCACAGAGGAGGCATGATGAGGCATTAGAAATTGCTCTTGATGCAGTAAGAAGAAGCCCCCTATCGGCTAAGGCTAGAATTGCTGTATCATTGTGCTTCATTGATTCAGGAGATTGGTTTGATGCATTAGATGTATTCGAAGAATTACAAGTAAGTGCTCCTGAAGATCCTAGAGTGAAAGCTTTGGGCTTGATACTGGGATTCGCTGCACCCTTGAACGAGCTAGAATCTGCAATAATTGATTCATCTACAAAAGATAGAAGGAGGTGGGTTGATGAGGCTCCAACTAATGCAATTGCTGCACTTACTGCAAAAAATGGTGAGGATGAAGCAATAACTGCAAACTTCCTAATTGCTGCGCACGAAGCAGTTGAAAGAGAAGTCCCCCCCATATATTCCCCTTCAACCGCTTGGAGAGTTTTTAATTTCTTAGTACTAATTCCAACATGGGTTGTTGCTGGGATCGTTGCGTACTCCCGTAGTGATAACGAGGTAATTGGAATTACATCCTGTATTTCACTACTAATCCTTCATTATTTTGGGTTGAAATTCAGGAGACAGCAACGCAGAGTAATTAGGCATAGAGACCAGAAGGCAATGGTAACATATGCTAAGAGACTAAAGAGATACAAAGTGACTTTTGATAAGGAAAAAATTCCGGTAGGAACTCATCTTTTACTATCTGGTTTATTGGTCACCATCAATGGAGTAGTGTATGATTTGGGTATGCCTGGATGGTTGGTTGTTAGATTATCTAAAGCCAACAAAAAATCTGTCAAAAGAAACCTACTGAAAAGGCGAAAGAAACTTGTCAAAGACCCACTAGCAAGATGCACTCCCCTGCCCGTTGAATGGTGGAATAAAAGACCAAAACCTGTAGGTAATGAAAAGGGTGTTTTGATGAGAATGATAGGGCCCGCTGCCTACCGTGGACGGCAAATAAGAGATGCAATGAATGCAGACACTTCTGGAAAGGGTTCTGAACGTGTGCCAATTATGGATACTGACTTAGAAAAGAAAAATATCCCCAGCCATTCAATTAAATCAGAATTTGCCGGTGTTAAAAGACCGAGTACACGTACAAGTAGACCTCCGCCTGAATGATTATTTTTCACTCTCATTCATTGTTAGTGATAGAAACTTCAATTGGGGGGCTGCCCACAGTGGTTACTGTGCCCCTAGTTGATGATGATGCTGCAGATGCAACCCCGTGGTTCTCAAATCGTATGATGGAAAACTATGAACCAACTATTCGCGGCTTTATAGTGGACACTTCAGAAGGAAACTCGCCCTATTTCTTTACACAAGTTAGCGAATTTGAATTATGGCTAGGTGAAGTTGAGAAAACTATTGGAATCCCGCTCGGAAGAAAATTAGCACACTCTGCTGCGGAATCAGAGGAATACAGACTAATGGGCAAAATTAATGACTTGCCTAAACCTATATTCAATAAGGTCAAAAAAAGAATGCAATGGGTAAATCAAAGTTGGGAATTACGTGGACTTGGGCAATTAGAACTAATGAAAAAGGAAGAAGATTCGACCAAGTTGATAGTGCATAATCGCGCGCATTCTGCATTTGCAGCAGGGATGGCATCATCCACATATGAATTCCTAACTAATGCCAGATATCGATTCCATTGGACTGATGATGGGAATTCAGAATCATTGATCACTTTAGAACACGATTCACGACCAATCCCTCCTGCAGAAAAAGTTGAGGCTGCATGGAATGATGCTGACGGCAATGATGTTCATGAAGAAAAGGCGCATCCACTTTCACTTGCTTATCACGAATCATTGGGAACGTGGTCTATTGATAGTATCAGGATGATGGCTATCAGCCAAGACCATTTGCTTCGATTTGAGGAGAGTATAATGCCTCAATTATTTGATAATACAATTTCTGACACTGGGAGATTTAACTGGCATGAAATTTCAGATTCTGAGAGGAAAAAGACTTGGACGGGATTTGCTGAAGCTAGCCGCCTAAGATTCATGGCGGGAGAAGAAATGATTCTTGTTGCAGATGTAGAACACTGGGTTCATGTTGGAAGAAGGTTCCTGAAAAGATTTGGACTTGGATGTATTGATTCTGCAAAAACTATCGATGAACAGGGTGGAGTCAAAATAAACCTCTCTTCATTATTCCATCCTGCCATTGCAGCGGGGATATTGACTGCTGCTTGGGAAAGGGCAGAGGCTAGGCATGCCAAGTGTGAATGGAATTGTTCGGAAAAGGGCCATACAATCCAAATTCAAAGCCTTCATGAAGTTGCATAGACTACTTTTGGGATGTTTTTATCTTGAGCACCAAACACACGCATCCGGTTAAACCTTAAACGGGGTACGCGGAGTCGTGAAATGAATTGGCCTACGGCCAGCGGTGAAATAGATGGCTTTAACACACAATCAATGGGCAGTAGTGGCGATTACCGTTACTCTGTGTCTAGCTGGAACATACAGTATTGCAGGCAGTATTATGAGTACTGCAGTTGACTTTGAAGATGGGGCTGCAGACATTCTTGATGATGATACTACCCTAAACGAAGATTCTATCGATTCTGACAATGATGGACTCCGTGACAGACTAGAACGCAATACCTACGGCACTGACCCCTATGACGAAGACACTGATGGAGATGGGATGACGGATGGTTACGAAGTTGAAGCAGGTTTGAATCCATTAGATAGCGGCGATGCAGGTCTTGAGGACATCATTACTGAAACAGAAACTGATAGCGGTGACGATAATGCTGGCACCGACGAAACATGGCCAGACCCCGACAACGGACCACTAGGTGACTCAGACAAAGATGGATTAGTCAATATCGAAGAAATGGAACTTGGCACTGACCCCCGACGTAACGACACAGATGGGGATGGTTTGAATGATAAATGGGAATCACTTTACACATTTGACATGGTCACCCAATCTGGAGAACTAACACTTTTTGACCCCCTAAATGCAAATTGGGACTGTGTTTTGTTAGATCCAGAATCTGAAGCCAACCTAGAATTGACTTTTGGAGAGGATAAATGGCAATCAATGGAAAACTTTGCCGGTCAGCACTCCTGTGACCAAGTCCTAGACTTCGATTCAGATACTCTAGCCAACTTTGCTGAGGAGAGTTACGGAACAAATCCACTCTCCGAGGATAGTGATGGAGATTTAGTCAATGATGATGTTGAAGTAGCAATGGCACCAATCACATTAGAAATTGTGTGCGGTAAGCCAAAAATCAATGGACCCACCAAAGATGGACCGTTTACCTCTCTGCTCAATTCATTCCCCAGCACTTACGACCCACTAAACTGGTTCCTTGAGGATATGGATGGTGATGGAAGAAACAATGGTCCCGGTGATTGGGATACTGATGGAGACCAAATGCCAGATGGATTTGAATATTGTTTTGATACCCTCCTAAATGCCGCAAATGCTTCAGATGCATTTGGGGATGATGATGAAGATGGCTTGAACAACCGTGCCGAGTATGATGTTGCTAGAACTTGGGGGGCATCTAATTTCACCAGCCCATTACTAGCTGATACAGATGAAGATGGAATGCCTGATGGTTGGGAGTCTGACAATGGACTAAACCCTGTAGATGGAGGCAATGCTTACGAAGACCCAGACTTGGATGGTTGGGACGTTAACGGTAATGGAAAAGTTACTTACAGTGACCTAATTGGAGTAGCTAGAGTTTATTCAATTACTGTGGAATTGTTAGATTATGTCGAGGAAAATCAAACTGTCGCATATGCAAAAATTACTCATGCAGGAGGGACCGAGGAAACAGTTCCTTTGAAATCACCAAGTGCTGGTTACGTTTACGATATCCCTGCATTAACACTTCTCAATGGGCCAATCTATGATAATGAAGTGACAAGTAGAAATTATGTTTGGTTGACCATAGTTGAAGATAGTGAAATGTTCACCAACCTGATGGAATATCAAGCTCGTGATCGTGACCTTGATGGAATAATTGATGGGCGCTCAACTGACCCACTTGACCCTGATACAGATGGTGATGGGTTGATAGATGGTATCGAAGTAATGGGCTGGGATATCCTAGTTGTTAGCCGTGGAGTCCACAATACCCACGTCACCTCAGATCCCGGTGACATTGATACAGATGATGATGGATTGACTGACTGGAGAGAATTTTCTGAAACTTACACTAATGCATCTAACAAGGACACAGATAGTGATGGTTTAGAGGATTATGTTGAATCTGTTGATGGATTCCAGTGGCAAGGTGAGCCATATTTCACTAACGCTAGCATGTTTGACACTGACATTGACGGCC
Source organism: Candidatus Thalassarchaeaceae archaeon (assembly GCA_034399495.1). Taxonomy (GTDB): domain Archaea; phylum Thermoplasmatota; class Poseidoniia; order Poseidoniales; family Thalassarchaeaceae; genus MGIIb-Q1. The sequence goes on along the minus strand of DASCSU010000074.1, from coordinate 258 downwards.
TTGAAGATGGTGAAGAAGTAGTCATGGGTTTGGACAACTACGTCACCCATGCTAACGATTCTGATTCTGACGATGATGGCTTGAAAGATGGAAATGAAGTACTTTACATCCCTCGACCTTGGCAAGCAGCAACCAATCCATTAGTCAACGACACTGACCAAGATGGGATGCTTGACGGTTGGGAAATGCAAGTACAGTCTACTATGGATAATACCAATTCACACAGCCTTTGGGTGAGTACTACAAACTGGCAACCCC
>DASCSU010000073.1:0-8101 GCA_034399495.1 Candidatus Thalassarchaeaceae archaeon | reverse complement strand
CCTCTTCAAAAATCGTGATGTACTCCACCACGGCTTCATTCCTAGCAACCTCCCTCATAGAGATAAAGAGATTGAAGCTTTAGTTCACAACCTTGTTGAGGCATTGCATGGTCAAATCCCATCAAACATGATTCTCTACGGCCAACCTGGTCTAGGAAAGACTGCTGCAACAAGGCATGTTTGCCAACAATTATTGGCACGTGGCAAGGAATTAGGTCGCACCATTCACACCGTTGAAGTGAACTGTTGCACTGTAGATACCAAGTACAGGGTGCTCGCGCAGTTAGCAAATGAATTGGTTGAAGATAGTAGTCAACATGTCCCCTTCACAGGATGGCCTACTGACAAAGTCTTTGACCGCCTGCGACAAAATATGGACGCCCTTGGAGGCGTACACATTTTTGTGCTAGACGAAATTGATCATTTGGTCAAGCGGCATGGTGACGACATACTCTACCCCTTAACTAGCCTAAACTACGAACTACGCAATTCCCGATGCTGTATTATTGGAATAACTAATGATTTGCAATTCACAGAGATGCTTGATGCAAGAATTGCTTCACGGCTAGGTTCTGAAGATATCGCCTTTTCACCTTACAACGCTCTACAGATTGAAGACATCCTAAGCCATCGTGCCCTCGCGGGCGTGCGCGAGGGAGTATTGACAGAAGGGGTGATTAAACTCTGTTCAGCATTAGCCGCCCAAGAGCATGGGGATGCAAGACGTGCGCTGGATCTTCTGCGCGTTGCTGTGCAAAAGGCAGATGTTACTGGAGCGGAAACCGTCTCAACTGAACATGTCAGATTGGCTCAAAATCAATTACAGTTTGATCAAATGACGCCCGTAATATCTAGTCTTCCTTTCCATCAGAAATTAGTATTATATTCAATATTACTTAACGAAACCAATGGTTTGACAAATGTTTCTACTGGTGAAATTTATTCAGTTTACCAACTAACTTGCCATAATGCTTCAGTAACTCCTCTAGTATCTCGTTCTATTGGTAATGTCATCAAAAACCTTGATTCTCTAGGGTTAATTACTACTAAAACCACAAGTTTAGGTAGGTATGGTCGTAGTAATCGCATCAATTCCTGCATCCCAAATAATATCAATCCGATTAAAATCATGGTCAAGGCTGATGAATCCATGAAACCTGTGATTAGCGCCGCTTATCGGTTACAATCTAGGCTTTGAGTGGATAATTCCACCGTTGCTATGCTAAGAATTGTTAAGAAAGGGTCGCCGGTCGCCCGCCTTAATGAGCGACAACGAAGAGGCGGGTGCGGGCGGCAGCGAGGCTGTCAGCATGTTGCTTGAATGGGTCAAAGCCCCAGGCAAAGCATTCTCATCACTAATCTTTGGTTTGGGCGTATGGGGTCTAATCCTTGGAGTTGTTAATGTAACCTTAGGTGCTGTTGTTGCTGGAGAACGAAAAGTTGTCTGGGCTGGTTACTTGACTATGGGCTATCTATGGGATGAGCCATATTCTGAAATGATTTATCGGCCTTACTCGGATACTGTTTTCCTAGGAATGGCAATTGTTGGAATTTTATGGGGGACTTACGGGCTAAACCAAAAAGTGGAAGGCGGTTTCCAAGCATGGATTAAAGGGGTGATTTTCAATCCTATTTGGACAAGCCTTGTCTCAGGGAAAGAAGAAGGTGGTATGACAATGAGTGCTGCTGCTTGGTGCCTTCTAATCGGATTCGGATTTTACGCATACTGGTCAGTGGTACACTGGGCTTGGACTGATATCGGAGTTTATGCTGTTACAGCTCCACTTCTGACTTTTGGCTTTGGTCTACGTTATCTTGCTCTAGTAGAAGACAGTTCATCTACTACCGAATGAGTTTCTCATTCCCGTTTCCCAAATAACGGATGATGACCATTTCTTCCAACTAATGCATCAGCCCATCCCTCTAATGCCCCTATCCACAATGTAACACTCCACAAAAAATGGTAGCGGAACATTGCGACGCACATAATCAGAATCATTGCGGAGGGCAATGAATCTATGGCTCCAGCAATTACAGCAAAACAGAGTAGTGGGAGAAGCATTGCTATGAAATATCCATCTGATGTGAAATCGTGCTTAATTCCATGATATTGCCTAATGATGCGAATGTGCGCCCTTGCGTCTCTCCTTCGCTTTTGTAGAAATATTTGGATTTGCTCTTCGGCCACATGATCGACTATAGCTTTGGGTTCGTAGTGTATCACTCCTCCGGATTGTAAGATTTTCATTGATACCTCCATATCCTCTGCGTGATACCATGATGGGTCAAAGCCACCTCTAGAAATTAGGCTCTCTTTCTTGAACATTGAACACGGCCCATTTGCTAAGGTGGAATATTTACCTCGTTTAGAATATTTATTGGCTATGGAACGTGCACGTAATCTGCTAACAGAAGTTCTGCCCTCATCAAAAATTACCCTACCTGTTACTGCTTCAACTCCTTCACTTAAAGCAAATAAATTCTCTATCCAATCTTTCCTTGGGCGACAATCAATATCAGTAATAGCAACCCATTCACCCTTGGCCGCATTGAGTGCATTATTTCGGCCAGCAGAAAGACCCAATGGTTTCTGAGTAAGTACTCGAATAGGAATTCCATTTGAGTTCTCACCTTCCAAACTGTGCCACTTCTGGAGTACCTCAGTACTTCCATCAGTAGAACCATCATCAACTGCAATTACTTCTAGTGGACGATACGTTTGGGCGCTGATTGCTTCCATGCAATCATCGATCCATTTCTTACCATCTCGCACACATACAGTGACCGTAATGAGAGGGTTGGTCAGAATCACACCTCCCGTGTGAAAACATCTAGTAATCTTCTACAGTTCTCCTTGGTTTCTTCCGTAGTTCTTCTCAATACTACGCCTTTACCCGGTTGCCCATATACTACAGCACATCCAAGAGGAGCGATTAGATGAACTATTAATGGCGCTAGATCTTCTTCACCATTAACAACAACCAATGTTGGTTCACTATTGGAGAGTGCAGCACTAGTTACTTGTTTCAATTCAGCAGTTATTACCCCTGGTGGACTTGTGCAGGTTAGCAGAGATCTGAATACTGTTCTATCAAGGTCTGCCGCTGGAGCCCACGCCTCTCTCTTGGTCATTCCATCAACAAAAGCGACATCCGGGATTTGCCCCATGTCAACAAGCGTATGTACACAAACATCCCCCACAGCAATCAATTTAGGTGACTCATCAACAATTGTTGCAAGTGCTTTGCTCATTGCCTCTGAGAGATTTGACTCCGAACCCTCATGGAGAGTACCAAAAGGATGTTTTAATTCATCATCTAAAATTACTGGCATCCGTTGATCAATCTGCATTTCAGCATCACCTAACCAACTAATTCCATCTCTGCCAATTTCACCAGCACGGATTCTTCTCGATGAAACTATTTCACCATCCATATCCAAAACGTGGTCCACTTCAATGATGGCTAACGGTGGAAGATCCACATGCTGACGTTTTGAATTAATCACTTCACAAGTAGGCCTCGTCTCCTTGGTGCAGCCTATTGCATCTGCATCATTACTTGTGGGAGCCGGCCCAACCTTATCTTCTAGGAGATGTAGTGATAGGCGCCCAGATAATCCAGCACCCTCTGCCCAAGCAGAAATCTGATTGGATCTCTTATCCCAACTAAAAACTCGTGAATCCTTTTTTCGTGCCATTTCATCACAGATAAGCCACACTTGGACCTCATCAGATTGTTCAAGGCAGACTCTCAATAGCTGTTCATGACCCACATGAAAACGGTCAAAAGTGCCGCCAAGTAGACACAGAGAATTCCGGCCCATCAATTCTTCGTGATAGTGTGACCTCAATCAAACCTACGCTAAAAAATGTAGAAAAGTGTGCCCCGGGGAGTAACGAACCGCCTCATCGCCTTTCGGCTTGGAGGTTCTGACCCACCCCGGGACGTCTGTCGGGCGAGTGGGTGGTCCCATGAATCATTCCGCGCACAGCAGTCCTATGGGGACCTTCTCACCCTGCCTTCCTTTTGCACCACAGTTCATTCCCCTAAGGGTCACTGCGGCCTTCGAAGGAGGCGATACCCTGAACTTGGTACCACAGTTCATCCTCCGCCGGCGAAGGCCAGAGTCCGTGTGGTGTTGCTGTCAGGGCAGTTATCGAGCACAACGGGCCCTTCTTGAATGCTCTTATGCAATAAATCATAGACGCCGCTGTGGAATCTTTCGTAATTCATGATGAAAACCACTCTTTCTTGCTGCCAATCTAACAGATACTTCTGCTGCACCAAAAGTCATCTCTGAAGCAGTAAAATCGGGCCACTGATCAATTGGTTGTAGTAACCAACCGACAAATGGATGAATTAATCCAGCCTGTGGCACGTTATTATTTGAAACTGAAAGAATTGCATTTTGTAAATCAGTTAACTGCGCTATGCCAGGTAAATCTGACTCCGTATCAATTCCGTGGAGTAATCTATCAAGTCTTACAAGTAAATCAGCAGGGCAACCTGGATGCTCAATAACGCCACCACCTGGAATTATGTGTTCTTCCCCCTTTGGTCTAAAGAGTGCAGCAGCCCATGGCACCCCCACTGACATCAATTTCTCTCGCCCCTCTACACTCTCAGTCATTTTAATGAAAAGGTCTGGAGAAAATGGCGCCCACCACCCAATAGGTAGTGAGATGATTTCCTCTATCTCCTCAATTTCTGGTATCTTTCCATCATTGGCCATTCCCAGTAAAACCAGCCAACCACTTAATGTGCTAGAATGTGTGGAAGGGAAATTTAGTGAATCTACCCAATCAGAGTCTAGTTTACCCTGTTGAGCAAGCCAACTCAAACCGCAAAGTGATGGGACTATATTTTCCGGGGGTGATGAAGCAAGTCGTTTTGGGGCCCAATTTGCTAAATCGGTTGATAACTCGGTAGGTAACCAAGCAACCTGGGAAAGTAGAGTTGATGCAAGCCATGCCGCTGCTTTATCATCGAGTGATTGAGAATCAACAAGTGTCCTAAGTCTAAGGGAAAGATCGTATTCGTCTCTAATTCTATCTGCAACAAAACTCAATGCATTATCCTGCCACTCAACTGGGGCATGTCCTGCAACCTCCGGTAGATTCTCTATTGGTATTGATTCATGTGAAAGAAGTTCAATCCAATCATATCCTATATTTTGACCTTGGCGCCTCCACATGGACCAACGATTTTCCTCTGGACATGCTATCCAAGCAGCAAGGTAATCTGTAGATTCCATTCTCTCAGCCCAATCTCTATCCCCAACAGGATAGCGCAAGACAGCCGCAAACAAACGCATTTCATCTGATGATTCTGGTGTGGCATCAGGGGGGGCAGAATTACCTGCGGCTTCAACAGCCACCTGAACAGATTCTTGTAAATCAGAATATGATTGGGGTGGTTTCCAATTAGGTGGTGGCATTGCGAAACTAGGTGGGGGGCGAGAAGAAACCTTGCAAGCTAGTTCTACGTCTCCAGCTAACTGAAGCCTAAACCAAGAATGAGGTCTGATAGGGTCGGGGCGAATAGTTGGATAAGACAAAACCTCTTCGGGCTCATTATTGAGAATTACCAATCGAGTCCTATGATCTGCAAAAAGAGTATGAAGTTGTTGTGAATCATAATGATTGGAAGGATATTGCATTACTACAGGGATATTTGACTCCCGAGTAATTGACCAATCAATTAGTGATAACCAGGCATTGTTAGACAATCCTTGAACATCAAGTAAGGTACTATCTTCTCCACTGAAGTTTAACCATTTACGATTTGGCCAATCGTTCTGAAATCTTCGCCATGTAGAATCTTCGACACGAGTAGTCCCACTCCTTGTCCTACGTCCTTTTTGTATAGCATCCTTCAATCCCTCTAGACGATGTTTTCTCTCAGCCTCTGATAGTCTAGGGTGAGCACGTTGTATCCAAGATTCAAGTATAGAGAAAGGAAGAGAATCACCCTGCCTACCAAGAAGTGATGCTTCAGCAATTACCATAGCACCTTCTGAAGAAGATGCGAGTAGACTGGTTGTTGAAAGGCGATCAGGAAGAATTGCACATATTGGGCATTGTGAACGAAGTGGGGGAACCGATTCATGAGCGACACCTAGATTCCAAGATTCTGAAGAACCCATTGGCATAGGTAGATTCGGCCATGCTGATTCATTTGGTTCACCAAACCAACTCCCTATAGTTAGCCTTAGAGATTGACGAGGATCAAGGAGCCTAGCACGTAACAAACCAATTATTGGAGTAGGTTCGACCCAATCAGTAAGAGAATTACCCGACTCTGATTTCGGTGCTGGGATAGGTTGTAAGGTCTCAAGATTATACCATCTCACATCAGCTTCTCTGGCTACTGACCAAAGCCATTCACTCTTCACCCCTTCAGTTCCACTGGAGTGTTCAACACCCCCTACATGCGCCATTAACCCACTTCTCGGGAGTGGAATTAGAGAACTTCTGAGTTGTTTCGTGTAAGCAATTAGAAGTTGAGGGCCATCTTTGGCTAACAATCTACCAGACACTCCTTCTGGAATCTCATCAAAGTCCAATGCCTCAAGACGAGCCAATTCATCAGAAATCAACAATTCCCAGCCATTAGATGTCAAATGTTGTTCTACACCACGCTGTCTAGAATCTGAATCTGATTGAACTAATCCCTCTTCTCTCATTCTCTTTAATTCTGCAGAGGCATGAGGTAGTCGTAATCCAACTGCTTTACCTGCCACACTTACCGTAGATGGGCCATCAGAGAGATGATCTAGTAATCTACGACGGTAACTACTACGAATACGACGGTGAGTAATTGCTCCAATTTGCTTCACCATAACGCTAGCCCCGACACCTGAATAACAGGCTTGATGTTTTGGGGTAGGGGGCTAGTACTTCAATCATTTCCTTAGTTACGCTATGTTACAATTTTCCATTGGAGAAAGTATGGTTTTACTAACTCACCACAAATAATATTCAAAAACCTGTAATTTATATGTCACAAACTGTAACAACAATTCTTTATCTGTGGGAATGGTTATATCAGCGAGAGCGTTCCCTTGGCTTAGACGGTGATTTGCGACCTGCAGAGATACGTCAAATGACTTGGAGAAAAGAGGTGTAAAATATGAAAACGGTAAGAATTAGACAGAAGATTAAGGCGTTCCTATCGGAAAGACCTCGCAATACAGCAGAGATTCTCGAGCACATCAACTCCACCATGCGCCATGGCACTACTAGCCAACAATTAGGAAACGTCCTGTCAAAGGATAAAGACATAGTAAAGGTCGGATACATCAAGCGAAGCGGCATACTTTCCGGCGGCTATGACATCTGCGAATGGGCAGTAGTAGACTGGGTAAAAGATCGGAACCCAGAGTGGAACCCAGGGCAGCCTTTTCTCCTAGATAAGAACGATAAATTCGGCCGCCTCTGATTTTAAATCAACCAATGGGCAATTGCCCGAACTTGAGTACAATAAAATGATGTTAACCTTCGTTAGTACAAGCATCCAAGATATAGAGTACTCAATTTTCCATTGTTGCTGACCAATCACCAGACCTAGCAAGACTGTTCATCTTGGCGCGGTGTGAGAATGCTTGTTGGCTAGCTTCAGGAGTTTCACTTGCCCACTTATTGAGTGCAGCTGCTTGAAGTGCCCTACCATACGAGTAAGATAGTTGCCATGGCGGATTGGAATCTATTTCATTCATGAGATTTAGGTGGGCTGTCGCATCCTCATCTGATTGGCCTCCTGAAAGGAAAACAATCCCCGGCAAATCGTGAGGGACATTTTCTCTTAAGCATTTGAGAGTCAACGCTGCAACTTCTTCGCGAGAAATCTGCACTTTACTCCCTTTACCTGCTATGATCATATTTGGTTTGAGTAGTGCCCCAGGAATATGTACTCCCTGTTCTTCACAAGCAGCAAATGTTGCACTAAGAATTTCTGCAGTTACATCAAAGCAGCGAGTAGCATCATGATTCCCATCCATCAAAACTTCCGGCTCGATTATAGGAACAAGTCCTTGCTCTTGACAAATAGCAGCATAACGAGCAAGCGCATGAGCATTGGTGGATATGCAGGCATCACTA
>DASCSU010000072.1:0-8121 GCA_034399495.1 Candidatus Thalassarchaeaceae archaeon | reverse complement strand
GTAGAAATTATTTCTTCTCGTGTATCTAGTTACTCAACTGGAGACCCTTTGGATGAATCAATTCGTTGCGGGCCGATGGCTTCAGCAAGACAACAAACTAGTGTTTCAGACTATATCCAAAGTGGAATCGAGGAAGGTGCTACTCTAATCGCTGGCGGAGAAGGAATGCCTGAAGGAATCAAAAAGGGTTTTTTCGTACAGCCTACTGCTTTTGCTGATGTAACACCCGAAATGCGAATTTGGAAAGAAGAGGTGTTCGGCCCCCTTTTAGTAATCACAACATATGAAACTGAAGAAGAAGCACTCGAACTTGCTAATGATTCAGAATATGGCCTTTCAGGTGGCGTATGGTCTATGGATGAAGATAGAGCTATTTCGTTTGCTCGAAAAATGCGTACAGGTCAGATCAGCATCAATGGTGGGCATTTCAATATTTCAGCACCTTTTGGTGGCTACAAAATGTCTGGAAATGGAAGAGAATTAGGGCTCCACGGGCTTGAAGAGTTCCTTGAATTGAAGGCAATTCAACGCTGAAGTGAAAAGCGTCATTAGGGGATAGAAGTCAAACATGGTCTGGAGGAGATTGTTTTGGATGAGTCAACAAGTGTTCGGGCACCTAGAATAATTTTAATTTCTGGCGTTGCTGGAGTTGGTAAATCCACCCTTGCAAAACAAGTTGCAATTAACCTTGAATTTGATCGGATAGTCAGTACAGACTCAATTCGTGAAGTCCTGAGAACTGCATCAAACCCTTCTGAAAATCCTGCTCTTCATCGTTCTACTTTTTCACATGGCTCAACTGGTGATGCCAATACTGATTGGCTCGATGCCAGTGCCGCTGTAGAACTGGGTGTCGAAGCGGTTATCTCGCGTGCGAGAAGAGAAGGCATAGATATTATTGTAGAGGGGGCGCATGTAATTCCCTCCAATCGAATACTGAATGAGTGGCGGGAACAAGGTGGAGTTGCCGTAGGAATTAATTTGGCTATTGATAACGAAAGCGTTCATCAAGACCGAATTATCAAGAGAGAAGCACATTCTCATCGAGGTTCATCTCGTTATCTCGCTGCCTTCTCACGTATACGTACGATTCAGACGGGACTTATTACCAAGGCCAAAGGGGCTGATTGGAAATTAATTGACACTCACCTAAATAGCGATAATATCGAGAGAATCAGACAATGGCTTGATGAAGAGTGGTATAAGCAGGGATGAGTAGATGACTGATTTGAAACCAGAACCTTGGCCTCTTCATCTTCTAGGTTTTATTATTCCTTTAGCAGTGCTTTGGGGTAATTACGAGGGTGGTTATTGGACATGGGGCGGCATAATTTTAGCATTAGTTATTTACCCATTTTTTGATCAATTATTTGGCGAAGCACAACCATCTAGACCACCTCCTGAGAATGGTTTACCATATGAGATGATTCTGATAATCCATGCTTTACTCAATCCATTAATAATTGCGGCACTTTGCTGGAGAGCATTGCAAGATGGTAATTCATGGACAATTTGGGTTGCTGGTTTCAGTACCGGGATTTCATCTGGGATTTCTGGCATTGTAGTCGGTCACGAACTTGGCCATGCCAAACCAAAATCCTTCAAATGGTATTTAGCAAGAGCAAATTTGCTATTAGTTTTGTATTCCCATTTTACTACAGAGCATAATTACAACCATCATAAAAATGTTGCAACAACATTGGATCCTGTAAGTTCTCCCAAAGGACGAGGGGTTTGGTTGCATGTGATTCAAGCAGTTCCCAAACAATTTGTAAGTGCGTGGAAAATAGAGGTAGCAAGAAAGGAAAAAAAGAATCTGTCCACATTATTTTTGTTCAACCCTAGTTTCCTTGGTTTAGTAGTTGAAGCGATATTAGTTGCTTCTATCTGGTATGTATTTGGTTTATGGTGCGTTATCGCTTTTATTTATCAAGCAGTGATTAGTATATTTTTACTAGAATATGTGAATTATATTCAACATTATGGCCTTCGTAGAATTGATGGAGAACGGCAGACAGAGATGCATTCTTGGCAAAGTGAAAAGAGATGGAGTCGTTGGACTTTATTGGAATTACCAAGGCATGCCCCACACCATATCAAAGCCAGCCAATCCTACTGGCAACTCACCCCATACGAAGGTGTTCCAACATTGCCTTCAGGATATTTTGGAGTATTTTGGCCGTGTCTATTAACCCCATTGTGGCATCGTTGGATGGCTTCTAGAATTCCAGAAAAGAAGTTCTGAATTAACTGAAATTTACTTCTGCTTCAAAAGCAATTAATTGTAATCTAGCATGTCTATCTGCAATACCAACTTCACAGGATACGGTAAAGGTTCCACTTGAGTTGGTCACATTAATTTCTGTGATAATTATTTCAACACCTCGATGTTCTCCATGTCGCATTAAATCACTAGCAGTGGAATTTGTAGCAGCATCAACAGACTCTTGCCAATCATTTCCATCATTGACGAAATCTGTACTACGGTTTTCAATAAGTGGTTGCCAAACATCTGAAAATGTTTCAGTAACTTGGATTACTTCTTCGGTCCCTGGATCATATGGGTCACCTAGTCCCGCCACAGATACTCCAAACCAAGCCATGGAAAGAAGGGATAGCATTAGGACAATGCCCGTTGCCAGTAACATTTGGCCACTATCATCACTTCTACTTATCATCATTCAACACCCCCCACATACCAAACTTGTAGAGTCACAGTCCAGACATTACCACTATCTGTAACTAATCTATGGACACTCATGGTCCTCCCTGTAGGTGTACTACCAAGCCCATATCTAGCAAGGTCGGCTTCATTTTTTGCCACCCAACAATTACCCTGCACTGGATCTGGCAGACCGTCTAATAATGCGTCGCATGCAACATTTAAGTCGCCTTCAGAAAGTAGTTCAGATAATCTATTTGTGTGATTTGTAGGGTCAAGGGGAACTAAGCCTGCCTCTTGTACAAATGCATCTTCAGCCGCGAGTTGGAGTTGTCCATCTGATGAAGATGAAATCGGATCAGGGATTTGTAGTTGAAGAATGAAGGTTGCTGACATAAAGAATAGCCAGAACAATGTCAGCATCTCTAGAACATGCACTTGAGCGCTGGAATCGGGAGATACCTGACGGTGTTGCATCTTACCTCATCACCCTGGAATGAATGTACCGAGAGCTGGATTCAGTCCCATATCGCCTTGAATACCCAATAAGTCGGGTGAAAATGCTACTAAGTTGAATGCTAGAATTGCCATCATCAACATCATTCCCGCGTGTTTCATCCCACTAGAAAGCCTACCAGTTGCCATTAGTCCAGCCATGGCACCATTACCTAGGGCTTGTGCACTGACTCCATAGAAGAAGACGACCAGGAAGAAAAGTGGGTCGATGGCACGAATGACCATGTTTCCAATTTGTGCACTATCATCACCTGAATTTGATGAGGCAATTGCTGGAATGAAAACCTTAGCCAAGACAACAATAACACCTAAGAAAACGAAATATGAAGTCCAAATAACTGCGATATAAGAGGCAATTGCTCGCTCTCTTTCACCTTCGAGGAATTTAATTTCTCTACTGTCATTAGCAGCAGTCACTAAGATATCAGATATCTTTCCACCCGCCCTGTTTGCTTCTCCAATGAGGCTGATTGCACGAGCAACAAGTGGAGTGCCTACGCGTTCAGCAAACAGATCTATTACATCCCCAAATGCAACCCCCCAGGACAGTTGTTGGCTCATCCTCTGTACCTCACTATTCAAAGCCCCATACTCGGAATTGGCTAACGTTCTCACCGCCAAAGTCATCGACAAACCTCCTTTCCAATATTCTGCTAAATCACGCAGGAAGTCAGGGAATTTTTCTTCAATAGCATCAATTTTCTTCATTTGCCTATCCCAATAAATTGCACCAGGGAAGCAGATTAACAGGAATCCATAACCAAACCAATTGATGAAAATAAATGGTCGGAGATTCATAGGCCCCAAGTTAACTTCTGGACCAATGAATTGAGAAGCATTGTTCATCCAATCTGGAATCCCATCATAGGAATCAACTTCTACAGTCAAAGAGAATTCACTCATTCGTGGCAATGAACGGTCAAATTTGAGCCAAATTTCCCACCCTTCGCTTTCTACTGCATTTCCTATTGTTAGGTGGCAATCATCCTGATTGGTCACAGCAGAAATAGTGTGTTCCACCCCTAAACTAGATCCTGTGTACGAAGGCTCCCACACTGTGATAGTAAAAGGAAAATCCTGATCTGCTGAGGCATGACAATCTAATCTCATTTCTTGGGGCGGGTGAGATAGTGTCCCCAATCGCAACTGATCTATTCCAGGAACATCGAAGCGCTGACCTAATCCGGGGCCTTTCACATTCTCCCACTGTAACTCCATGGTTTGAGTGGCTGCCCTCTCCTTAGTGAAGAAGCAGGTTTCATTTTGTGAATAATCAGGCATGCCCCCATTTGGATCAAATCCACAAGCCGTGTTGATGAATACAGGATTGCCATTTACTGGAGCAGGCGCCAATACACCGAATACAAGGGAGGCATTAGTTGCCCAAAATGCAAGGGCGATGATTCCAAGAAAAGCACCAGTGATAGTAATTGCAAGGAAATTACGTCTAGTAAAATCGTCCTTTGGAAGATTTAGATCTACGCGGATCTTACCCTTTTTCTTCCTTGCCATACTATTACCTCTGATTACATTTCCATCTCTTTACTCATCATCCATACTAGAATACTATAGGCAATATGAATGACTGGTAGAACTCCTAACACTACCAAATAAACCATTCCTTCAGAAAGTTCAGAGCCAGCACCAGAAACCCAGAACATAATGACAAGCATGACAATCAAGAAGAGAGGCATAGCAACAGCAACCACGACATATGATTCTGCCATCATTGCTAATGTCTCAAGAAAAACACCAAGCCTGATACGATTTTCACGCATGTAGTGCTCGGCTCGATTTAGGAAGTAAATTTTCAAGTTACCTCCTGATTGTAATGTCCCAACCATACCTTGAAAGAATTCAGAGACCCAAGGTGATGCTGCACGTTGTACTGAGAGTTTAATTGCAGAAACTAAATCCATTCCAAGAAGGGTGATATCTCGATAAATCATAGCCGAGTCATAAGAAATATTCCCATATATTTTTTCATTTACTGCTAACGATTTGAATATTCTTGAAGGTGTTGCATTTGCTGCTGACATTGCTGCTGTGTAAGATGCAGCATATGGCAGAAACTTCTCAAGCTCCTCAGAGCGAGCTTTTCGCTCTCGTTCTGCTGAATTCATGAAATGCCGGTACGCCATTATTGGGCCAAATAGGCCACAGAAAGCGATGATTCCATAGCGAGCAAATCCGGGTACTGTTTTAGTTGCATAATGAGGACACCCCCCGTAATCATACCACAATTCATCAGGGCCCTTCCCCCCCCAATTGAGGTTAGGATTGATGTCATTAGGATTCCAAAACGCCCAGTCAATACATGGAATTACAGTTTCAGGGTCTTGCATATTTTCCCATAAAGCAAAAGCACCAATTTCTGGGAAAAGAGCAATGGTGAGAATACCTATGAAGATACCTAATGATACAACGGTACTCATGATTGCAGTTGCCTTGTAAACTTCAGGCATGATTCTAATATTAGCCTGTAACAATACCTTCTGCAAATCTTTGTTTTGTCTAGTCTTAGCTCTGAGAATACGTCCAAGGAAAAGATTGGAAAAACGCTGCCAACCAGTGAGGGTCATTCCCTCAAACCGCTTTTTTTCGGTTTCTTCTGCCTTTTTGGCCAATCAATCCCCTCCTTAACGAAGACCATCAACCCTTGCTAAAACTGCTTGAGGTCTGACATAGTATTCAGTAATGATTTGTGCAACTTGATCTGATTTACGGATGTCATTCAGTACCATCCAATCTAGAATTCTTTTTCTGGTACGTAATTCATCCCTCATTCTCTCTTGAGAATAATTAATTTTCACCATGATTTTCTCCAAGACATACGATTTTCCACTAAAGTCGTAGTCATCTTTAGAGGGGTCCCACTTGAACACCTCATTGGTAATAACTTCAAGACTGTGAGGATCTACTCCCACAATCTCGACAATCTGCTTAGTACGGCGAACACGCCGGCCGTTGATTCTTGTTTGCATCTGAATAGAACATGCTTCAAGTGCCGGTAACAGAACACGTGGAATATCAATCGGTTTATTCTCAAGACGGTGGACTAGAGATGGCACTGAATCAGCGTGGACTGTAGAATATGAACAATGTCCTGTAGCCATTGCTTGGAACAGAACATAAGCTTCAGCACCTCGAATCTCACCCACAATGATGTATTCAGGACGCTCTCTGAGAGCCGCTTTCAATAGTTCGAACTCACCAATGACTCCATCATCAGACTCACCACCGAAACCTTGGCGAGTCAATCCCGGAATCCAGTTTGGTTGAGGGATATTGACTTCCCTAGTGGATTCGATACTGACTATCTTCATTTGCCATGGGATAAACAACGCCATTGCGTTGAGAGTTGTTGTTTTTCCAGATGCTGTACCACCCACGAACAACATCGATATGCCTTGTTGAAAAGCAATCCACATGTAAGCGACCATTAGGCTTGTCATTGTTCGGAAAGCGACAATGTCGCAAGGCGAGAACGGGTCTTCTCTGAACCTTCGGATACAGAAGGTCGAACCTTTTGTTGAAATCTCATAACCTAATTTCATGACAATTCTTGAGCCGTCCATCAAGGTAGCATCGAGCAATGGTTCTGCAACTGAAATGTGCTTACCACAACGTTGTGCTAACTTAATCACATAGGACTCCAATTCCTCATCAGTAGGCCAAGCGATTGATGTTTCAACAGATTCGAATTTCCTATGATAGGCGAAAATTGGGATGTTTGTACCATCTAAAGATACATCTTCTACATTTGCGTCATTCATCAGAACATCCATGCGCCCATAACCAACTAAATCACGCCTTAGATAATAGAAGATTTTAGAGCGAGATTTCTTAGTAATTTTCATCCCATAAGATTTGATTATTTGGTCCATTGCAGCACGTAGATACCCATCAGGATCAGCATCAATCTCCTCGATATCGGCAGTTAATGCTTTTACGAAAATATCCATAATCTCCTCAAATTGGGCTTGTTCTTTCTTATTCAACGGAGGTTCAATTGCTTGATACATGATGTTCAATGTTCTCAAATCACGGACAACTCGAGCGAAGGCGTGAGGTGGTAGAACTGGATATTTGTCAAGCACTTCATACTGTGCTTGTTGCTTCTGCCGCCGCTGTCTTTTGGGCCGCCCACGTCCTTTCTTTGCCATGTCGAAACCTCCTGCTCTGCATTGGCGACCGTTCTCAATTCGCTATAACCTTTGGTTATAGTTTGATGAATAAATGCATACTCTGTCAAAAGTTCATCAAAATGGTAAAACTACTAGCCACAAGTAAAACCATTTTTTCAATAATTCAAGTGAGTAATAATTAGAAATAAATCATTATTTATTTACTCGTTTATAAAATCAATTTGAGGAAATATAATCTTAATTTTCGAAGGGTTTTCTTCCCCATCTCCTGTTTAACATCATGAGAAAAGATATTCCAAGCAAAGTAAGAATTAGACTGACGAAAAGGATGCCTCGAAGTCCTTGTCCAGCAGCATTCTCTTCAACCAAAACTGCAGTGGTGGCATTCAATCCTTGATCTGAAACCATGCTCCCCCAATTTTCGTAGATTGCCATATCTCCCTGTGTGAATGAAATTAGGAACAGGGAAAGTAGTGGCACGATTGTGCCAACGTAAAACCAGGCCATAATTGAGGTATCAAAAATTGCTTTATTTGGCCTCGGACCCATTAGCAAAGCAGTGAGGCATACGATATAAATTGAATTTGCTATCATTACGATTAGAGCTGCGGGTAGCGCCCACATTTGATCAAGTACTTTCGCCATCACAATTAGGAAAATAACTGAAATCCAAGTAGTTATCAAAAAATATACCACTATCTTTGCTCTCAATAATTGTGGTAGCGTCACAGGGAAGCCATTGAGGAAATCTGGAGAGTCCATGCCATTAAGCCAAGAGTAAAATTGGAAACCGAA